>DATFQH010000098.1:0-7112 GCA_035264385.1 Pedobacter sp. | reverse complement strand
CCCAGCAGATCATTATCATTACCGGTCCAAACATGTCCGGTAAATCTGCCATACTGCGGCAAACCGGTTTAATTGTGCTTATGGCCCAGATGGGCTGTTTCGTACCTGCTAAAGCCGCAAGTATCGGCCTGGTCGATAAGATTTTTACGAGAGTAGGTGCCTCTGATAACCTATCTTCCGGAGAAAGTACATTCATGGTAGAGATGAATGAGACGGCAAGTATCCTCAACAATATTTCCGACAACAGCCTGATCCTGCTGGATGAGATCGGTAGGGGTACAAGCACTTACGATGGTATTTCTATCGCATGGGCCATTGCAGAATTCCTGCACACGCATCCTTCGTCCCGGCCGAAAACGCTTTTTGCAACACATTATCACGAGCTGAATGAACTTGCCAATACCATGGGCAGGATAAAAAACTTCAATGTTTCCATTAAAGAAGTAGCCAATAAAGTGATCTTTTTGCGTAAACTCGTTCCCGGAGGAAGTGAGCACAGTTTCGGTATTCATGTAGCTAAAATGGCCGGAATGCCTTCCAGGCTGATCAACCGCGCGAATGAGATTCTGAAAAAACTTGAGATAGACAGGACAGAAGGACAAAGTATTAAAGACAGCATTAAAAAAGTTCAGAATCAAGCTTATCAGCTACAGATGTTTTCTGTGGAAGACCCGGTTTTGGTTAAAATTAGAGATACACTCAATAATCTCGATGTCAATATATTAACACCGGTGGAGGCACTGCTGAAACTGGATGAAATACAAAGGATCATCAAAGAATAACAACATATGACAGGAATAGCAATTTTAAAGACACGAAAGTACAGCATTACCTGTTTAATGTTCTTTGTTGTTATGCTTGCAGCCTCCTGTGGTTCCCGAAAAGGAACTGTAAAACCAAATCCTGCTGCCGCAAGGATAGCTGACGCTATGGCGCAGCTGAAAAGTAAGAAATTATATACTTTCATTACCGACTGGACCGGTGTGAGGTATCGATTAGGAGGGCTTGATAAGTCTGGCATTGATTGCTCGGGCTTTGCCTTGCTGCTTCAAAAAGATATTTATAACAACGTACTGCCAAGGCGTTCAAGAGATCAGGCGGAAACAATAAAGGAAAAAGACATTAACCAGCTTAAGGAAGGTGATCTTATCTTCTTTTCATTTGGCGGCGGCCCGGTTGACCATGTTGGAGTTTATCTCAACGACCATTATTTTGTTCATGCCTCCACTACAAGGGGCGTCGTTGTAGATGACATGAACCTTCCTGCTTATCAAAAGGCGTTGATAAAAGTGGGCTCATTTAAGAATTAACTATGAAATCTGAGAAACAAGATTCATTCTGGTCAAAGTATAAACGTTTTGCTACAACCGAACTACTGATGTATCTTATCATGATCATCGGCATCGCCCTTGGCCTCATTATTCTCAGTTAGTCTTTAATACAACTTTGCCATTGTCATCGATGTTCGCCGAACTGAAAAAATTCATCAGCTCAATATATTTTTCGGAAGGATAGGTACCGCTGTTCAATACAAGGCGCCTGTTGCAGATCAATTTTTTGCCCTCCTGTTTTATGGTAAAGCTATAGCTTCCAAAGGGAGAAACCATCATCCTGTCCTTAGGTTTTACCTCAATAACATACCCATCAGGCAGGTTATAAATTATTTCATCCTCGTCGGTGTAGCCCCTGTTAATGTAAACAGGCTGAACCCTATTTTTAACTTCCGGAATAGTGCCGGACTTATTAAAGGCATTTGGAATAAGATAAACTCTGCTATTGGTTCTTGGTGCATAACTCTGTATCGTCAGCTCAAGCGATTCCAAAGTAACAGGGTTTTCGGTTTTTTTCTGTATCAGTTTAAAATTCGTGAAATCGATATTGTCAATGTCATACTCCTTTTTTAGCAACTTCAGCTGCTCTGAATACGGTTCGCCTATCATGCGCGCATAATTATCATACTGCGAACCATAAAACTCAGTTTGAAGTTTCCCAATGATATTTCCCTCGGCATCGAGAGTCAGTTCCGCTTTTCGCTTCAATAAATTGATATTTGTATTCAGAGACGGCGTTTTCAAAACTTTTCCACCAGTTTCGGTACAAGCCAGTACCAATCTGTCATCTGTAAAATCGCCGAGATAGCCAAAAGGAGCTTCCTGGCTGGTACACTCCAACCATGTTGTATCGCTCTTCAGCGGCACACATAATATGATGTGGTTTCCCTGGTCCATACTTGCAAATTCAGGATCCAGACTTTTTTTCATGCTGCCTGCTTCAACCACACAATACTCACTTTTAATGCCAGCAGCATTTAAAAGGCTCTGGGTATAATTGACCAGGGCTTTGCAATCACCATAAGACAAGCGCTGCACGTCCATTGCAGAAAAAGGCTTAAAGCCACCAATTCCAACCTGAACGCTAATATACCTGGTTTTTTTCTGCATATATTCATACACCATTTTTGTTTTGTCTTTGTCGCTGCCGGCATCTTTTACCAGGTTCTTTATTTCCGCAATTACAGCCGGAGAAAGGGTTTGCTGGCTTTTTAGGAGATCATTATATACCCATCTGCCCAGTTCATCCCAATTTTTATAGGTCCCTTTATATCCGTAATAACTAAACTGTTCGGCGGCTATTTTTACATGAGTCAGGTATTTCCCCGGATCCGGGGCATAAGGCTCATACTTAAAGGCAGGAAGATTTGTTACCTTCCATGTTCTGCTATATGATTTCTCAGACCTGAGCTCTTCAGGATTTCCTATATAATTGTATTCCTTTACCCGGATTTTATCATCTGGTTTGCATATAAATGTATAGCTGCTGTTTTCTACAGAAAGATCTGAGTAGGGATTTGCGTACCAATCGGGGATGATCAGATTCTGCTTAAAGCGAAGCTCGTATTCGTAAACAATAGTGTAAGGATAAGCTAATGAACTTGGTGAATACCTTTTTATCCGGTCATCTTCGAACAACGAAAAGTCGCTTACCGCGCTTTCATCCAGAAAATCAGTTTGAGAGAATTTACCTGTGGGTATTCCAGATGCATTATAGACTATTCCCCTGACAGATTTAATGGCTGTATTCTTATTGTAGTTTAACACCAGAGCTGCCCTGCCGTCGCCATTTTTATTCAACACAGTGATGGCTTTTTTAACATTCATCACAACATTTTCAGGTGTGCGCATATCAATAGTCATATTCATGGTTCTGATTACAGCACTGGCACGGCTTTTTAAAAGCTGCGGGATATTGTCAGTGCTAAAGTCCTGCTGAACCTGTGAAAAACCGTTCGTAGCGAATGCAGTAATCCAGATGAAGAGCATTAATCCCTTAACCATAGTCTATTTAGTTTTTTTGAGCACAAAATCTGTCTTTTGCAATTGTATGATTCTACTGTAAAATTCCTTCAGCGCCAGATATTCACCCTTTGAATAAATCGGCTTGCTGAGCTGAAAGAGCTGGCTGTAATTTAGAACCTTGCCCTCTTCTGCCGCCTTAAATACATACTTTCCACCGCTATTGGCGAGCACCATCGATAAATCCTTTGGCTTGTCCGTGATGCTGAAATTCTCCGGTAATCTGATCACAGCCGTGATCCTCACCTCTTTAGCAGACCCTAAGTCAACAGGATAAGTCCTTTCATTCAGATTGAAAGGATTCTTGCTGATGCGGTCGATAAAGAACGCATTATAAAAGAGCTGATCAAGATTCATATTGTCAAAAACCTTCATTTCGATTTCATAAGTTTCAGTGAGGGGATTAGCTAAACTGTCCGCATTTTCAATATTGTGCTTAATGATGCTGATGGTTGGCATTTGCTCATCAAATTTCTCTACATATTCATCAACAGAGTTGGCCTGTCCGATCTGCTGTCGTTTTCTCAATGCCGCATAACCAAGGGAAGTTATACTCATCTTACCGTTAATTTTTCCTTCGGATGTAAGCTGAGCATCAAGGCTATATAGAGTCGACTCTTTCTGGGCTGCTTTCAAGGGATACCAATAAGAAGGCTTTTTTAGATTTATTACTCTGCCCTCACCATTGATGCATTGCAGAGGCAGCATACCTATGGGCAGGTAAGGCTGCGTGGCATCCAGTAAATAACTGTTATCTCCGATGTTTAACTTTGCAACAACATAATTGAAATCTGAAAGAATAGGGTAAAGGCTGTTAACCGTTCCGTTTGCCCTGGTAGAAAGGATCAGAGCTTCGGCATCAAGACCGGCTGCGGATAGCGCGGATACCAGCGCAAGATTAATATCTGCCGTATTTCCAGACCGCTGCGCCAGTGCTTTTTTAATGGTGTTTTCACTATATATACCGATAAAACCATTAAATTTTATGTTCTTTCTAATGTAATCGTATACAGCGTTTGCCTTGCTCAGAGAATCGGTAGTTCCCTTAAGTATTTCAGGCATCAGGTCCTGAAAAACATTTTTAATCTTTAGCTGACCGCCGAATGATTTTTCAGAAACCAGTTCATCATCCACATCCTTCCAGGATTTGGTCACATTTTCATTCTTTCCGCTGTTAAGATCGAAATAATCGGAAAGTTCATAGTAGATCGCAGATTTAAAATTACTGGCGGCGGTCATATACTCTTCCTCCACAAGCGCAGGTACATTTTTCATGATGTAAGTCATTCTGGAGCAATCGTATGCTTTGCCGGCCACCCGAAGACACTCCCTTGCAATTTGTCCGCTGGTTGAATCCAGTTTTTTAGATCCCCTTAAAGTAGCGTTGTAAGTATATATCGCCGGAATATAAGCAATATACTCGCTGCGCAGCTTAGGGATGTCCGATTGAAAATCCCAGCTCTTAAAATTAAAAACATAAGGAATCTTCAGGTGATAACGGTATTCAATTATGCTACCCTCCTTTAAGTTCGGCATCGTAAACTTCGTTAGATTGTAATATTTATTTACCTTTTCAGTAAAAATACTCTTCCTGTCGAGCTCGTGTCTTTGCAGATCACCATTAATATAATTGAATGTCGTTGCGGAAAGTTCAGATATTTCATCTTCCCTGTCACTATAGATTCTCCTGGGGATTACAATGTTGCCACTCTTGAAACCGTTTTTGTTAAAGATTCTGATTTTCACATGGTACAGGAAATCTATATACATATAGCCATTGTTCTCGTCGAAGTGCACAGACGATTCGCCATATTCCCTGATCACAACAGCGTTCGCGTTGCTGTCGACCGAGGTATTCTTTAAATTCACATCGCTGCCGATGATCTTGCCGTATTCGAAGTTCTGGGCATTTGCCCGATTGGAAATCAGGGAAAGGAAAACCAGGAGAGGTAAATAATATTTCATAAAAGCGTTTGTTTGGTACTGCAAGATAAATTTAGTTAATCAAAATAAAAAAGGACTTTCATTTTTTCCGGGCAATTAGGACATTATTAAATAAGTTAGTGATTAACGAATGATTTTTACGACTTTTGAGACGCTACAAAACGTTAATGATGAAATTGAATTTAAACCGTCCGCTTGCTTTTTTTGATTTAGAAACTACCGGAGTAAATGTTGGCGCAGACCGCATTGTGGAGATTGCCATATTGAAAGCTATGCCAGATGGTACAGAGATCATAAAAGCTTTGCGCATCAATCCTGAAATGCCGATTCCGCTACACTCTTCGCTGATCCACGGCATTTATGATAAAGATATCGCAGACCAGCCTACCTTTAGCGCAGTTGCTCAGGAACTTTCCGATTTTATAGGCGACGCAGACCTTGCAGGGTACAATTCAAACCGGTTTGATATTCCGGTACTGCTCGAAGAGTTCTTGAGGGCAGGAGTGGACTTCGACATGTCAGACAGAAAATTCGTAGATGTTCAAAACATCTTTCACCAGATGGAGCAGCGTACGCTTCGTGCAGCATATAAGTTTTACTGTGATAAAGATATCATCAACGCTCACTCTGCAGAAGCAGATATTGTAGCTACTTATCAGGTGTTGCTGGCCCAGTTGGACAGATATAAAGATAGCGATTTTGAAGACAAGCAAGGCAGAATCTCTAAGCCGGTACAAAACAGTGTAGATGCGCTGCATATTTTTACCAATATGAACAAAACCGTCGACTTTGCCGGCCGGATGGTGTACAATGAGAATGACGAAGAGATCTTCAACTTCGGTAAGCACAAGGGTAAAACTGTAGAACAAGTATTTAACATAGAACCAAGTTACTATGCCTGGATGATTCAGGGTGATTTTCCTTTGTTTACCAAGAAGAAACTGACTGAGATCTGGAACAGGTGGAGCAAAAAAAAGGATCAGGCAAAGCAGGGAAAGCAGCAGCAGAACCCAGGTCAACAACGTCCTCAGGCTAGTGCTCAGCAGGTTCAGCCGGCGCAGGCCAGACCTCAGCCTAATTCCAGACCTCAGGAGCAACCTAGAAAGGAAAAACCAACCGCTGCTGTCACAAACGATATGCTGGAACAACTTAAAATGAAGTTTGGAAAATAAGGTCCGGTGAAGATCAGATCTTATTAAGAAATATAAAAACCGGTCAGTCGAGTTTCTTTATAAAATCAATGTTTCTGGTGAGACCCTTAAATTTTGTACGCTTTACGGCAGAGTTTTTAAAAATCTGTTTAAAAACATCTTCTGTAATGTCCAGCCAATCTTCGCGTCTCATGTTTAACATTCCCTCATTTGGCATAAATTCTGGTTCTGAATGCGGGCTGGAAAATCTGTTCCAGGGGCATACATCCTGACAAATATCACATCCGAACATCCAATTCTCCATCTTGTCATTGAAACTTTGAGGGATTTCATCCCTAAGTTCAATGGTTAGATAGGAAATGCATTTTTTAGCGTCAATGATGAAAGGAGAAAGGATGGCATCAGTAGGGCAGGCATCAATACATTTCGTACAGGTTCCGCAATGATCCGTTTGAAACGGGCTGTCGTATTCCAGATGGAGGTCTACAATCAGTTCGGCCAGAAAGAAAAAGGAACCATTTTTTTTGCTGATCAGATTGCTGTTCTTTCCTATCCAGCCAATACCCGATTTTTTGGCCCAGGCCTTGTCCAGAACCGGCGCCGAATCTACAAAAGCCCGTCCGCTCACCTCGCCGATGTGTTCAGAAATGAAACTGAGCAATTC
>DATFQH010000097.1:0-16171 GCA_035264385.1 Pedobacter sp. | reverse complement strand
TGAAAGTGGTGCCGGAGTGGATCGTTTTTATTGCAACAGAGGTGGCTTTATTCCTGATTTTGAGTTTGATCCTGCGCAGTTCGGCATTTTGCCGGTTGCTGTGGAAGGTACGGAGCCGGATCATTTACTGACGCTAAGCCTGGTACACAGGGCACTTGAAGATGCGGGTGTTTTTGCGAGCCAGGCTTCGCTGGACAAGACCGGGATCATTATAGGTAAGGGCAATTATGCCGGGCCGGGTGCTACCAGGGCCATCGAGATTGTGAGGACCGGTGAGCAGATTGCCAGTGTGCTGAAAGATCTGATGCCGCATCTGGCAGATGAAGAAATTGAAAAAGTAAAAAAAGAATATCAGCTGCGTAAGGGCCGTTTTGGTGCCGATACAGCTATGGGGCTGATTCCTAACCTGGTGGCTTCTTTGGTGGCCAACCGACTGAACCTGGGTGGTGTGGCTTATACACTGGATGCTGCCTGCGCCAGTTCTCTGATCGCGGTAGATCATGCGGTGCAGGAGCTCGACAGCGGACGCTGTAATATGGTGATTGCAGGTGGTGTGCATGTGGGGCAGAATGCTGCGTTCTGGAGCATTTTTACCCAGCTGGGGGCTTTGTCGAAAAGAGGAAAAATTACTCCTTTTGATAGTGGTGCTGATGGCTTGCTGATTGGAGAGGGCTGCGGTTTTGTGGTATTGAAACGCTTGGAGGATGCTGTAGCTAACGGTGATAAGATCTATGCTGTATTGAAGGGTGTGGGTGTGAGCAGTGATGGCAGCGGTACCAGTGTTATGAGTCCTTCTGTAAAAGGACAGCTGAAAGCTATTGAACAGGCCTGGGCGAATTCTGGAATGGCAGCAAGCGATATAGGCTATATTGAGGCGCATGGTACGGGTACGCCATTGGGCGATAAAACAGAGCTGGAAACTTTATTGAAGTTCTTTGGTAATGACCCGGCTTTGCCGAGGGCGGGGATGGGAACTGTAAAATCTAATATAGGGCATGCGATGCCTGCATCGGGTATAGCAGGTCTGATTAAGACTTCACTGGCTTTGTATCACGGGATCCTTCCGCCAACGCTTCATTGCGATGAGCCGCTTGGACAGATGAAGGAAACGCGTTTTGAGGCGGTTCAAAATGCTTCAGACTGGGCGGCTTCGGGCTTGCCGAGAGTAGCGGGAGTAAATGCCTTTGGTTTCGGTGGGATCAATGCGCATGTGGTACTGGAAGGATATTCAAATCCTGTAAAGGAAAAAGATGCTGCAATACTGGATGAGGTGCTGCTTTTGGCGCGCCCGACAAATGAGGAACTGATTGCGGCGCTGGAAGCGCACAGTATGGAGCCGGGCAAGGGGTCGTTTCGCATAGCGGTATTTGATCCTACTCCTGAAAGACTAAAAAAGGCGATAAAAATTGCCTCGAGAAATTCGCCCTGGCGCAACAAACAGGATATCTGGTATACCAATGAGCCGTTGCTGAGTAAGGGTGGTAAGGTGGCTTTTGTGTTTCCTGGCCTGGATGGTCTGGCCTGGGGTGAAGTCGCAACGGTTGCAGGTCACTTTGGCATTAGGCAGGATCAGAACAATAAAGCGGAAGGCCTGCTGAATGAGGCTTTAAAAATATTGAATAAGAGCAGTGTGCTGGATACTGCGCTGAAACAACTGGGCATATTGCCCGATATGAATGCGGGGCATAGTCTTGGTGAGTGGCTTGCTGCAAGGTCTTCTGAACTGGCTGAAGAGTCTTCTGTATTGCAGTTGCTCAACTTCCTTAATCCGGAGACGTTTGAGCTTAAGGATTCGAAGTTTATTGCTGTGGGTTGCGGCATTGATAAGCTGGAACCTATCCTGAAAGACATCGCAGATCTTTACCTTTCTAATGACAATTGCCCGCAACAGGTGATTCTTTGCGGTAGTAATGCGGCGCTGGATAAGCTGGTTCCTATTTTGCGTGAGCAGCAGATCTTTCATCAGATCCTGCCGTTTCAGTCGGGTTTCCATTCGCCTTTTGTAGCCGATAAACTGGATGTGATGCTGGAAGGTATGCGTACCATGCAGTTCAGGAAAACAAAATTCCCGCTTTGGTCTGCGACTACCCTGGAGCTTTATCCGGAGGGATTTGAGGCCATCAGGCAATTGAGTGTAGAGCATCTGATAAAACCGGTAAGGTTTCGTGAGCTGACTGAGCGCCTTTATGAAGAGGGCGCAAGGATGTTCATACAGGTGGGTTCGGGTGGTTTGATCGGATTTATCGACGATACGCTGAAAGGCAAAACATATAGCGCGGTAGCTTCGAACGTAGCGATCCGTTCGGGCATAGCACAACTACAGCGTGTACTTGCCGCCTTGTTTGCAGAAGGAAAAGTGGCGGGGCTTGCTTTTATGGGCTATGACCAAACTGGTGCTGCTCCTGCTAAGAAAGGAATAAAATTGCAATTGGGGCTTCCCCTGATTAACAATATGGCCGGGCTTAAGGCACTGGCTGCTGCTAAACCGCTAAAAAAAGAACTGGTAACTTATACCAGGGCAGAATTACTGCAGGATGTGGCGCATCCGGTGATGCGGGCTTTTAATGATAATGTTGATGAAATGATAGGCATACAGGCCGAACTGCTGGAAATGTTTAAGAACAGAGCGGCGGCTGCCCCGGTATCTTATGCCAGTGTACCGCCCATAGTTTCTGTGCCTCTTGTTCCTTTAGCGTCGGAGAGGATTCCTTTTACTAAGCAGCTGGACGTCACGTTGGAAAACAGTCCGTACCTGGTGGACCACTCGTTACTGAGACAGCCAAAGGGCTGGCATTGTGTAGATGACATGGATCCGGTGATTCCGATGACGATGATTTTTGAGTTGTTTGCGGAGATAGCGAAAGCGCAGTCTCCTGCTGAGCATGTGCATAAGATCATGAATATTAGGGTGTTTCAATGGATGAATGTAGCTAAGCCCTTCAGGGAAACCATTACCGGGGAGTGGAAAAGCCAGCAGCTGGCCTATCTGAACCTGGAGCGGTTTGCCAATGCGGAGGTGTTGCTGTCTGGTTCTTACGCGCAAGCTTCGAAACGGACTTATGATGTGGGTGCGCCACTGAATATCGACAGAACGGCCGAACAGATCTATGAGGAGCACATGTTCCACGGGCCGGGTTACCAGGGCATCCGCAAATTGACAGCGGTTGGCGACAAGGGCATTACAGGGATCATTGAGGGTGGCGCAGGAAAGGGTTCGCTACTGGATAATGCGGGTCAGCTTTTTGGTTTATGGCTGCAATTAACGCTGACAAAGGATCGCATTGCTTTCCCGGTAAAGATTCAGGAAATCGAATTCTTCGGTGAAATGATGGATCAGCAGGGCACCTTTGAGTGTACTTGTGTGCTTGCCGAGCTGAATGAAGAATTTGCTACCGCCGACTTTGTAATGAAGCGCGACGGTAAGGTTTGGGCCATGATCAGCGGCTGGCAGAACAGGAGACTGGAAATTGACGAGGCGCTATGGCGTGTGTCGATGTCGCCGCTGCGCAACCGCCTTTCGGAGGAAATCGCTCCGGGGGTGTTTATGTTTCACAATGCCTATAGCAGGGTGGTTTCCTGGGATTTTATACTGAAACGTTATTTTAATAAGGATGAGAAGCAGCACCATCACTCGCTGCTTCCCAATAAGCGTAAGGAATGGATCATTAGCCGGGTGGCAGTAAAGGATGCGATAAGAAACCTGCTGAATAAGGAAAAAAAGGAAGCTTATTATCCGATAGCGTTTGAGATCAGGTCTGATGAGTTCCGCAAGCCTTATCCGGAAGGGCCGATGACGGATGGGATCCATGTGTCTATAGCACACAAGGGGACTGATGCGGTCGGTATAGCGCAATACGACCGATCGGTCGGCATCGACATTGAACACATTGCTGAAAGAAATGAGGGTTTTATGGATCTGGTGTTTTCTGCCGGTGAAAAGGCTTTACTGGAAGGCAGGGATAACGCAGAGTGGGCCACAAGATTCTGGGTGGCTAAGGAGGCTTACGGAAAGTACCTGGGCAAGGGGTTGCAGGGCAATCCAAGAGCTTATACCATTTCAGAGATCAACGGAGAAGAACTGAAGGTAAACGACATTTATATTAGAACGATAAAACATAAAAACTATATAATCGGATGGACACAATAGAAGTATTGAAACAATTTATAACGGAAGTGATTGGGGAAGAGTTTGTAGAGGACATGGATATTAACATGAACAGTTCGTTTACAAAGGATCTGGAAATGGATAGTATCGAGATTGTTTCTTTTTCGGAGAAGATTAAGGCACACTATGGCGATCAGATTGATTTTACCGGCTGGTTGTCTAATATGGATCTGGACCAGCTGATTAACCTGAACCTGGGTATGATTGTTAACTATATTGACGATGCCCGTAATTGAGGTAAATAATAGGGGTGTACACATCCAGGAACTGAACAGGGGTGCTGTTGAGACGGTGCTGCTGGTTCACGGGATGTTTAGTAACCTCTCTGTTTATTATTTTAATATTGCGCCAATTTTGGCGAAAGACTTTCATGTGGTGATGTATGACCTGAAGAGCCACGGACTGAGCGAACGAATAGCTGGTGGCTATGATCTGGAGCACATGACCAACGACCTGTTGGGGCTGATGAATGAGCTGGAGCTGGGTGCCGTGCACCTGGGCGGGTATAGCTTCGGTGGCCTGATTGCCCTGAAGATGGCTTCCCGCTTTCCGGACAGGGTAAAGAAACTGGCTGTTATAGAGGCTCCGGATCCTAATGATGATAAAACCAGGGATATCATAGATGATTACAGCCGTGAGTTTCTGGAGCATTATGTAACTAATTTTACGGATACGACCAGGGTGAAGATGGGTAAGCGGCAGATGGAGCGTAACCACAGGATGTATGAGTATCTGTTTCATGAAACCAGTATCAAAAGTGATATGCTGGCAGAGCGTGATTTCTTTAGCTCGCCTGAACCTGACAGTATTGACAGGCAAACGCTGCTGCTTTACGGAGCGGAGTCTAATTGCCTGAATGCAGGAAAATTATTGAAAAGAAAAATTAAAGGTGCAGAACTGCTGGAGGTAACGGGCGACCATAATATCCCTATCCAGAAGCCTGTAATTATCGGTGAAGCATTGGAGAAATTTTTTAAACATGGCTAAATTTGCATTTGTAGTTCCGCCTTTGACAGGTCATATTAACCCTACATTGAGTATTGGTGCGGTTTTGTTGCAGCGTGGCCATGAGGTGGCCTGGGTAAGTCTGGACGGTTCGCTCGCAGAGCGACTGCCGGAAGGCGGTAAATTGCTCTTGATCTCTTATGCGGAAAATGACCAGCAAAAACAGCAAAGTGAAAAGTATCTGGACATCATTACGAAGAAAATCGTTTACGGCATAGACAGTATCAAGTTCTTGTATGAAGAAGTATTGATTCCGTTGAACAGACACAGCTATGAGGGTATTGCGGGTTTGCTGGACAGCTATCAGCCGGATCTGGTGATTACTGATCATCAGATGTTTGCTGGTGCCATTGCTGCGGTTAATAAAGGTATCCCATATGCGACTTCTGTAACTGCTCCTGCAGCGATAAAGGTAATGGATGAATTGCCTAAGGTACACGAATGGGAGGTGAACCAGATTGTGACTTTGCAAAAAGAACTGGGTATTGACGGGACGGTTTCTATTGCCTGCTCGGATCAGCTGACCATGGTGCTTACTTCTAAATTGTTTTTTGGAGAAATGGACTTGCCGGATCATTACCGCTTTGTGGGCCCCGTGATCAATAAAAGGACGGGTGCTTCTGAATTTGACTGGAAGAAACTCAATGAGGCCGGGTATCCGAAAATGTTGATCAGCATAGGGACAACCTTTGATCATGAACATAAAAAGAGTTTTTTTGAGAAGGTGAGAGCCGCTTTTGGCGGGGAGCCGCTTACTGTAGTGGTGGTGTCTGAACCCTCTTTATTTGAGACCTGGCCGGACAATTTTATTGTTCAGCGCAATGTGCCTCAACTGGAACTGCTGCCGCACCTGGATGCTGTGGTGTGCCACGGCGGACACAATACTGTTTGTGAAACCTTGACCAACGGGCTGCCTATGGTAGTCGTGCCGATCGCTTACGACCAGAGTCATGTCGCGGGAAGGGTGGTGCGTGTTGGTGCCGGATTAAGGCTCAACTTTAACCGCTTTAAGGCGGGTCACCTGAAGGAGGCGGTATATGAAATTTTATCAAATAAGGAATTCACTGTAGCTGCGAAAGAGGTGAGCGCATCATTTGCTGAGGCTGGCGGTACTGAGAAGGCTGCTGATCTGCTGGTGGAACTGAGCATTTGCAAAACTGTAAATAATGTGGGTGCTGTAGAAATATTAAATTAATAAAAAAAGAATTATGTCTAAGTTTTTATTTGTAGTACCTCCTTTTTTTGGCCACATCAGCCCTACACTGAGTATAGGGGCAAGCCTTATTGGAAAAGGGCATGAAGTAAAGTGGTTTGGCGTAATTCCTTTGGCAGATTCGCATGTCCCTCCCGGAGGTAAATATATTTGCCCTGAGGCTGATCTGTTAAAGCATCAGGAGGAACTGCAAAAGATATTGAAGCGCCAGGATGACGGGCCCGCCTGTTCGGGTCCTGAGGTGATGAAGCTGGCCCTCGAAGAAACTTATGTTCCGATAGCACGCATCATGATGGAGAGCCTGTGTAAACTGGCAGACAGCTGGAAGCCTGATGTGATTGTAAATGACTGCATCACATTTGCGGGTGCATTGTGTGCATATATAAAAGGTATACCTTGTGTGACAACAACACCGGTTCCGCCGGATGTAATGGGCGATACCGCCAGGAGTGCCCCTAAGATATTCGAGTGGCAGGAAAACCTGATCAAGGGATTGCAGCGGGAGTTTGGCGTGTATGGAGATGAGATTGTGATCCATTCGCATAAAATGAATATTGTATTCACTTCTGAGGCGTTTGCAGGGGCGCAGGACTGGATGCCTCATATGCGTTTTGTGGGACCTGTAAAAGGGAGGCCTAACAATGCGGTATTTGATTGGGACCGCCTGGAGCGGGCAACGACACCAAAAGTTTTTGTTTCTCTTGGTACTTTGCTGGTGGATATCAGAAAGGAATTTTTCCAGAAGCTGATCACTGCTTTTGCTGATGCGCCGGTAACGATCGTGGCTGCAACCAATCCGGATATCTTTGAGGAGTGGCCCGATAATTTTATAGTGAACGGGTTTGTGCCACAGGCAGAGCTGATGCCTGAAATGGATGCGGTGATCTGCCATGGTGGTTTCAACACGGTGAACGATACCTTTATTAATGGGCTGCCGATGCTGATCACACCAATTGCTTATGATCATTTTCATACAGCTAAACTTATCGTGAATGCGGGTTGCGGGGTTAGTATTCGTTATAAGCGCCTGCGCATTGAGGATTTGAAGAGTGCGGTATTTGAACTGCTGGAGAATCCGAAATACCGTGAGGCGGCGCTCAGAATAAAGGATACTTTTATCGCCGCGGGTGGAAATGATAAGGCGGTACAACTGCTTGAAGAATTTGCTGATTCTGAACAGGTACTGATTACCGCATATTAATTGCTTATGAAACGGAGATTATTGTTTGCTGAAAGAATGCTTCACGGGGATGGAAAGACGCCTTTTAATGCGGTAATTCCCTGGCGGATCAGTGGCACGATACAGCCTGCCGGGCTGCGCCATGCGTTGAGGAAACTTCAGTGGAAACATCCAATGCTGAATGCTGCGGTGGTTTATGACAATGATCCCCTGCCGTTTTTCGTGGCAGATGAAAAGACTTTTATTGACATTCCGGTTAATATCATTGATCGGAAAACGGATGATGACTGGAAGCAGCAATCGATAAATGAATGGACCATTCCTTTTGGTACTGAAAAGGGACCGCTGATCCGGCTGGTATGGATCAGAGGTGTGGTGTATTCGGAATTCATCATGGTGATTCATCATTGTTTGTGTGATGGAGGTTCGGCTATGGCGATACTACAGGAACTGTTAACTGTGCTGGATGATCCGGAGGTTGATATTGGTATTGAGCAATCTATAATGGGGCTTGCGGATGTCGTGCCTGCTGAACTTTTGAACAGCCGTAAAAAGGTTGTGAAATCTAAGGTGATCGGTGGAATTGCCAATTTGTTTCTTTGGCTGGTGCCGGTACAGAAACAGGCTGTGGAGCGCAAAAGGGATTATATGATCCATTGGAAGCTGGAGAAGGAACTGAGCAGTGAACTGATAGCGAAGTGTAAAGCTGAGGGGGTGACAGTAAATACTGCTTTGTGCGTGGCTTTGCTTAATGCTTTTAATACGGTAAGGAAGGCTGAGTTCCACAATAAGGTTTCCTGTCCTGTAGATATCAGGAGGTTTGCGCCACAGATAAAAAGAGACAATATTTTTGCATTCGGATTAATGGTCGTTGTTTCTGCTGATAAGAATCTGGACTTTTTTAGCGATGCCCGCAGAATGCAGGAAGATGTCAATAAAAAAATGGCAAGACTGGATCCATATGGTACGCTGATGATGATGGAGGAGTCTCATGCCGCGCTGAACAATTTTACGAAGTTTCTGAAGTATGGTAAGTCGACTAATGATTGCATGTTTTCGAATCTTGGCCGTATTGGGATCAGGGAACAGTACAGATCATTTGCGGTGGAAACGATATTCAGTCCTTCGGTGATCGGTCCGCTTGGCAATACAACTACAATGATCACTTCTACATACCGTGAACAAATGGATTTCACTTTTATTGGCAGTGAGGGGTTCCTGCCTTATGCAGATGCCCTGGATATTAAAGATAAAATGATGGAAATAATTTCAAATCTATGAGAAGGAGGTTAATCCTTGGAGAAAGAATCATGTATGTGGATGCTGCTACTGCTGTAAACTGTGTGTTTACAACAAAAATAAAGGGCAGCTTTACCTTGGAACGGTTACGCCTTGCCTTGCATAAGATCCAGCAGAAACATCCGCTGCTGCGGGCAAGTATCAGGGAAGATGCTATGGGTGTGCCACATTTTATTTCGAGCAACGGTGTAGATAGCATTCCAATCAGAATTGCTGAACGACGCAGTGCTGATGATTGGAAGCTGGAGTCGGAAAAGGAGTGGCATAAGCTGTTTGATGGCAAAAATAAGCCAATGGCAAGGGTGGTTTGGTTAAAGGATACTGCTGTTTCTGAGCTGCTGCTGGTTTGCCCGCATTGTATATGTGATGGTACAACTCTTGTTACGCTGATGAGTGAACTGCTGATGCTTATTGATAAGCCTGAAAAGGAGATTGGCAGTTATCTTCCTTTTATTTCTATTGAAGGGTTACTTTTAAAAAGCTATTCGGGTAGATTTGGTAAACTCTTAAAAGCGGAAATATTTTCTGTTTTTGCGCGGTTATTTTTTCTGATGAAGTCGAGGAGGAGGAATTTAGCGCAGGGTAAAGATTATATGGTACATCGCAGGGTGAGTGTGGAAAATACTGCTGCATTGGCAGCCGCTTGCAAGGCTGAAGGGGTAACCATTCATGCAGCCCTTTGCATTGCCTTTCTCGAAGCTTTCAAAAACAGCTTTGCCGGGAAGGCAAAGGGTAAGTTAATCTGCCCTGTAGATATCAGAAGGTTTGTGCCGGAGATAAAACCTGATCATATGTTTGCATTTGCACCAATTGTAGAGCTTTCGGCCGAACCGGTAGGAGGCTTCTGGAATAAAGCACGGAAAATAAAGGAAGATCTGAAGGCAAAGATTGTGGCCATGGATGTTCATGATCTGTTGCTAATGAGTGAATATTTTCATTCTTCTGCGCGTAGAATGGTCAGCTATTTAAAGTCTGCCCCGGGATCTCATGATATTACGCTTTCTAATATGGGCCGATTGACTGTCCCTGAAAATTTTGATACGTTTGAGGTAGAGGCAATATATTCACCAACGGTGGCGTTTCCATGGAAAAATCCAAATACGGTAACTATTGGCACTTATAAAGGAGAGATGGATTTTTGTCTGTCGTCGAACGAGGGATTTCTTGCCCCTGAAAAGGCATCGGATATTCTGGATCAGGTGCTTGGCTTATTGATACAGGGACACAAATCTGCATATGTTTAGAGGTAAGGTGACAGGGGATATGGAATTCAGGAAGTTCGCTCAACGGCGGCTGCTGTGTTATTTTATACCTAATGTTTTTTTTAATACCTGTGTACCTTATTTTACTTTTAAGAATATGAATGCGGTTTATCTGTTTCAGGGTGAGTTGTGCTTTGCCAGGTTGCTGTTGCCCATGGCTTTTTTTTTACCTTTTATCATCACGCTGGATCTGCTGAAGAAAACTGTCGCCCTCTCGGAAAAGGGCCGGTTGAGTTTTGAGCTTCCGGAGGGCCTAGGTACGAACAAGTTCTTGTTCAGGAAAGCGGGTGTTAATGGTGTGGTAACTCTTACCATTGCCGGGTTGACCACTTTATTTGTGCAGGTTTGTGTGCCTAATGGATATAGTTTTGATGGAACAGTGCTATCTGTAGCGCTTGGCTTAATTGCTGCTGTCATAACACTAATCTTCACCTTTCTGGCGCTTCAATTAGTTATTCCTAAAGATTCCCCGCTCGCTGTTTAGACCGGCCGGATCTTGCAGGAACAGGATTGTTGTAACAAGCATAATACCGTTATAGTTGTAGATTAATCTTGTGCTAACACTAATTTTAAGTGACACAAAGAAATTTGGCACATGAATTCAAGGAGAGATTTTTTAAAGCAGGCTGCGTTGATATCCGGAAGTGCCGCTATGGTAAATTTGTTGCCGGGTGCGATACAGAAGGCAATGGCTATTAATCCTGCGCCAGGAAGTACTTACCTGGATGCAGAGCATGTGGTGATCCTGATGCAGGAGAACCGCTCTTTTGATCATTGCTTTGGTTCTTTACGGGGTGTAAGAGGATTTAACGATCCAAGGGCAGTTCGCCTTCCGGATCAAAAACCGGTATGGCTGCAAACAGACGCAACTGGTAATACCTATTCGCCTTTCAGACTCAACATTAAGGATACTAAAGTAACATGGATGGGTGATCTGCCGCATTCGAGGGCCAGCCAGGTGGATGCTAATAATTTCGGTAAGTACGATAAGTGGCTTCCTGCAAAGCGGTCGGGCAATAAGAAATATGCTGATATGCCACTCACACTTGGTCACTATACGAGAGAGGATCTTCCTTTTAGCTATGCTATGGCTGATGCTTTTACGTTATGTGATCAGAATTTTTGTTCTGCGATGACCAGCACTACCCCGAACCGCTCCTTTTTCTGGACGGGTAAGATTACGCACCAGGAAGATGGTATACCTAAGGCGAATATCAGGAACACGGATTTTGCTTATGGTAAAATGCCCTGGGAAACTTTTCCGGAGCTGCTTACACAAAATAAAATTGAATGGAAGTTTTATCAGAATGACCTGAGCTGCGGTGGTGGCTTCGTTGGTGAGGAAAGGGCCTGGCTAGCCAATTTTGGTTGTAACTTGCTGGAGTTTTTTAATAAATATAACGTTAAGTTTTCTGAACGGTACGTGGTTAACCTGCAGAAGCAATTGGATGAATTACCCGGAGAGATCAACAGGCTTCAGGAAGCAACTCCTGCTGATGATGCTGCTGCAAAAAAGGCCGGGGAAAGTATCCGCAAAAAGCAGCAGGCACTTGATAATGCTAAAAAAGAACTTGAAGTCTGGAATAAGGAGAGTTATGAAAAATTGAGTGAATATGAAAAGAGCTTATATGAAAGTGCTTTTGTAATCAATTCAGGTGATCCTGATTTCAGAAGTATTACCGGGCTGTCTTATCAGGATGGTGAAGTTGAGCGTAAGCTTACTGTGCCTAAGGGTGATCTGATGCACCAGTTTAGAAAGGATGTTGGCGGCGGAAAGCTACCGACTGTTTCCTGGTTGTCTGCGCCTCAGAATTTCTCTGACCATCCAAGTGCTCCATGGTATGGTGCATGGTATGTTTCTGAGGTGCTCAATATTCTTACCGAAAATCCTGAAGTGTGGAAAAAGACCATCGTGATCTCTACCTATGATGAAAATGATGGTTATTATGATCATGTGCCACCATTTTCAATCCCGGATGCTAAGAAGCCGGGAACGGGTAAAGTTTCGAATGGAATGGAAACTGAAATAGAACATGTGCGTCTGGAAAATGAGCTGAAGCAGGGGAATCCTGAAAATCAGGCAAGGGAAGCGCCTGTGGGACTTGGTTTCAGGGTACCGCTAATTGTAGCTTCGCCATGGACCAGGGGCGGTAAGGTCTGCTCGGAAGTATTTGATCATACCTCTACACTACAGTTTCTGGAGGGTTTTGTGAACAGGAAATTTGGTAAGAAAATTCATCTTGGTAACATTAGTGAATGGCGCAGAACTATTTGCGGGGATCTGACTTCGGCGTTTAGCCCGTATAATGGCAATAAACTTGAGGAAATTCCTTTTCTCGACCGCAATAAAAGTGTAGAGACATTATATAATGCCAAATTTAAGGATGAGCCTTCCGGATTTAAAAAGCTGTCTGGAGATGAGATAATTAGAATATCAGCAAATCCTGCTCTCTTGAACCTTCAGGAAAAAGGAATAAAGCAAGCTTGTGCATTGCCTTATGAATTGTATTGTGACGCAGGGATGTCTTCTGATGGTAAATCTGTGAAGATTGACCTTGCTGCGGGAAATACTGTGTTCGGTAAGCAGGCGGGAGGCTCACCCTTTACCGTCTACGCACCTGTTAAATATAATGATGAGGTCAGTAAGGATGAATTATGCAGGAACTGGGCTTTTGCAGTAAGAGCTGGTGATCTGTTAACTTATAACTGGCCTTTGGAGGCATTTGAAGGCGGTAGATATCATTTGCGGGTACATGGCCCTAATGGATTTTATCGTGAATTTAAAGGAAGCAATAATAATAAGCTGATAAAGATCTCTGTTGTTTATGAAACTAGCAGGATCAATAAAGAAAAACTGACTGGTAACATTAAGCTCAATCTGGCTAACCATGACAGCAAGCCGCATACTTTTGTGGTAAATGACAATAGTTATGGTGCTGCTAAGATAACCAAAACAGTTGGCGCTGGGAGTAATGAGGTTATAATAATGGATTTGAGCAAGTCGCATCATTGGTATGATGTTGATGTTCGCCTGGTAGATGATGCGGTATTCGGAATGAGTTTTGCTGGGCATGTGGAAACGGGTGCTGCTTCTATGACGGATCCGCTGATGGGAATGGTCTGAGATTTAAAATAAAAGCTGTATTTTTGCAGAAAAACAACGGCGATTGGGAACTCTATTAGATATAGGCATCAAGGGATATAATAATTACGGTACACATCTTAAGGAGAAGTATAAGGGGCAGCGTGTATTTAAAGTAATTGTTGACGGAGGCTTTACTTGTCCGAACCGTGATGGCAGCAAAGGCTATGGTGGTTGCACTTATTGTAATGTAGATTCTTTTACGCCTGAACTTTCAAGAAAATTACCTACCATCCGCGAACAACTGGAACAGGGAATGGAACGGGGCAAAGGTTTTTATAAAGCTGATAAGTTTATCGTCTACTTTCAGCCGAATACAAATACTTACGCTCCGGTGCACTATCTGAAGATGATGTATGATGAGGCATTGTCTATCAATCCGCAGGATGTGGTTGGGTTTTCTGTTGGGACACGTCCGGACTGTATTGATGCGGAAAAGATAGCTTTGCTGGAAAGTTATGCCGACCGATATGATGTGGATCTTGAAATGGGCATGGAGTCTATCTATGATGAGACACTAAACCAGATCAACAGGGGCTGCAGCCACGGAGAGTTTGTAGAAGCGGTAAAGTTGCTGGAGAATAGCAAACTGGATCTTTGTGTACATACTATATTTGGTTTTCCATGGGAGACAGAGGAGATGATGCTTGGCTATATTCATGAGATTAACCGCTTTCCACAGATTAAATTCGTGAAGTTTCATCATTTGCATATTGTAGAGGGTTCCATAATGGGCGTAAAATACAAGAAACAACCCTTTAAGCTGTTTTCTCTGGAGGAGTATACTGACCTGCTCTGCAAATTGATTCCTTTATTGCGGCCTGATATAGTTATCCAGCGTTTGTTTGGAATTTCTGACTGGGATCTGCTGATTGCTCCAAACTGGGGTCTTAATAAATCTGCTATACAGACTTATATAGATAAGGAAATTGAGCGCAGAGGAGTGGTACAGGGCTCTGCTTACACTTCTTTGGCAGGATAATTCCCAAATAATTCGTTAATCTTCTGTTTTCTGTATTCAAAGATCTGCTGCAGCTTATCTGCAACATATATTTGATTAGCAATTCTTCCAAGAGCACCAAGGGGCAGACCATATGTTAATATATCTGTCATATCCGTTCCTCCCTCTATCGCTTTAAAATGATGTTGATGGTGCCAAAATTGGTATGGCCCGAATCGCTGCTCATCGATAAAGTAATTTCCTTCTGAAACATGGGTGATCTCTGTCATCCAGTCTATTTTAATCCCTGATATGGGTGATACCTTATAGGTAATGATCAATCCCGGATACATCTGTTTAATCTGATCCTGGTTTGAGGTTACGGTAAATGCCATGTCTGGAGGAGTGATCTTCGCCAAATTCAATGGTGAGGAGAAAAAATCCCAGGTTTCGTTTAGGGCCAATGGTATTTTTTGGTTAAAGGTGAGATGATATGCTTTCATATATATAAAGGTATACTTAAATCTCCGGGAATTATAGGTGCCAATGCATCTCTGATGTTTTGATCTTTTAGAGTATATGGTTGTGTTTTTATTGAATTTTACGTGTTTTTTATTTTTTTGACAAAAATTAAGGCATTTTTTATGCGTTTTATCATCAAATCATAAAAAATGAACCTTTAAATTGTTATAAATTCATGTTTTTAAAGAGAATTAACGTCGGAAAACACTCTTTTTAGAAAAATGTTTCAAAAAAAATGATGAAAGTTGAAATAAATTCCTAGTTTTATAAAAAAATCAAATAACACATAATTACAAACTAGTAAAATCTAACATTTATGGCAAAAGTTTTATTCAAACAGTGGGGCCCATTTGCAGTTTTATTAATAATTGCAATTCTTGCTCTTTTTATCCCCTTAGCTCCGAATTTTGATGAGGGTAAATACAGTGCGCCGGATATCGCGTTTGTGTTGATCGCTGCGGCTTTGGTATTTATCATGACTCCGGGCTTGGCATTTTTTTATGGTGGTATGGTTCACCGTAAGAACATTCTTTCTACCATGATCAAAAGTGTAGTGGCGGCTGGTGTTATTACTGTTCTTTGGGTAGTATGCGGCTTTAGTTTAGCTTTTGGAGATTCAATTGGGGGAATTATCGGAAACCCTAAGACCTTCCTTTTCTTTCAGGGTGTAAATTCAAGTCCTTCATGGAGCCTGGCAGCAACTATTCCACTTTCTTTGTTTGCTGTTTTTCAGCTGATGTTTGCGATCATTACACCAGGACTGGTTGTTGGTGCAGTTGCAGAGCGTATCCGCTTTACATCTTACATCTTATTTATTGTTTTGTTCGCATTGCTGGTTTATTCTCCGCTTGCTCACTGGACATGGCACCCAGAAGGTCTTTTGTTTAAGATGGGTGTACTGGATTTTGCTGGTGGTACGGTTGTCCACATTTCGGCCGGTATGGCAGCTCTTGCTGGTGCGCTGGTATTGAAACGCAGAAAATCTCACATTGAGCATAAAGAAGTACCTCCTGCTAATATACCTTACGTACTGATTGGTACTGGTTTACTGTGGTTCGGTTGGTTCGGTTTCAACGCGGGATCTGCGTTAGGTGCAAGCAGTTTAGCTGTTTCAGCTTTCCTTACTACTAATATTGCTGCTGGTGCTGCTGGTTTATCATGGATGTTCTTTGATGTTGCGAGAGGTAAAAAACCTTCAGTACTAGGGTTCTGTATTGGTGCCGTAGTTGGTCTTGTGGCGATCACTCCGGGTGCAGGTTTTGTAAGCATTCCATCAAGTATATTTATCGGTGCATTCACTGCAGTAATTTCAAATCTTGCTGTTTCATGGAAACAAAAAACAAGCCTTGATGATACATTGGACGTGTTTCCTTGCCATGGTGTAGGTGGTATCGTTGGTATGTTGCTTACAGGTGTATTTGCTACTAAAACTGTAAATGGTGC
>DATFQH010000096.1:0-13600 GCA_035264385.1 Pedobacter sp. | reverse complement strand
TGTTAAAATCATTATCTTTAAATATGGTTCTATCAGAAAGCTTCTGGTTTCTGTCTGATCAAGTATGTGTGGAGTAACTTAAATTTAATGGTGCGCCGAATATTTCTTACACTTTTATTTACTGTAGCCATAGCCGGTTCTCTTTTTGCTGCGGGTAAGGTCACGATTTCGGGGAGGGTGCGGGCGTATAAGGATTTCTTTTTCAAAACGGACAGTGATCAGGTCTCAGTGACTTCTTACGATCCTTACCTCAGCGTGTATAAGGCTAAGGTTGATGCCGGAGGTAATTTCACGCTTTCTTTTCCGAAGGCCTTTACCGGTGATGTGGAATTTAAATTTGCCGATAACGCAGCGATCCAGGTGATGGTGAGCCCGGGCGACCACCAGTATTATGTTATTGAGCCGTTTGCGGTAAAAACAATTGTGAACTTTAGCGGGAATCATGCAGAAATCAATCGGCAAATGTCTGCTTATTTGAAAGACAGGGCTGACGTTTGGGTATTGAAAGGGCCTCAGAAATCGCCGCCTACGAAAAGCAGATTCGGCGCAGAGCCGGAAACTTTTGAGCGTAAAAAAGCTTTTCTGGAATCTTATATCAAAACGCATCAGTTATCGCCTTTATTTTTGCGGTGGGCGAAGGCCGATATTGATTATCATTACGCGTCGCGGATTATTCAGATCAAGACCAGCCAGCACAGCTCAATTTCAGATACCGTCTTTTTCCGGCAATTTCCGCTGGATAATGCTGAGAGCCTAGTTGCTTCGAGTTATTTGAACTTCCTGAGTGTGGTCAGGTCTTCTGAAATTTACAGTAGTCCGCAGGTTAACACGATAGTAGTTTATGGTACGGATATCAACTACGAACAAGTTTATCATTCGTTGAAGTTTAAAGACAGGGAAAAGTATGACCAGATGCTGAAGTATTCGAACTTGATCCATTCGGTTATTCTGGAAAATTTGAGCAGGCCAGATTCGGTGCGCAAGTACACCATGATGCAAGCTGATCGGTTTGCTGTTGATTATATGAACGCGAACACTTCGGGATTGGTTAAAGATTACTTTTTTGCCAATTATATGCTGGCGGCACTGGGTCTTGAATCGAAAAAGGCGCCTATTGATTACAGGTACCCGATGTTACTGGCAGCTTATAAAAAATCTGTTGACAATAGGAAGTATTCAAAATTGCTGGAAGAGGCTTACGAAAGTTTCGAAGGTAAGCACTGGTTGGATGCTAAAGACTAGTATTGTGCAATAATCACTATCTTCTTGAGAGAGGATTGTCTCCTGGGGCGATATTTAATTGTTTTTGTTAACTTGCAGTTAGACCAAATAGTTAACGCTCATGATAATCAATAACTTATTTAATCTTCTCGACAGAAGATATGCCTTCTTAATTTTTTTTCTTTTTTGTGCTTTTGCCGTGTCCGGGCAGGGGAAGGTTGCGGCTAAGCCTTTCAGCTTGTCAGGCAAAGTTATTGGGCGGGATACCGGCGGTTTGATTTTGCATTATAGAAACGCTCATGGAGAAACTATTTTAGATACCGCTAGTCTTTCTAAAGGTATGTTTAAGTTTACTGGCGAAATTTTGGAACCCATAATAGTAGCGCTCTTTGACATCAATGCCACTTCATTAGTTGATGATCCTGAAAGGACAACATTTTATATTGAATCGGGAGATATGACCATAGAACTGAATGACAAGGATTTCAAAGATTTCACCATTACGGGTTCTGCTACACAGCAAAGTTTTGATCGAGTGCTGGATCAAAAAAAACCGTTGTGGTCGAAACTTATGGTGATGGCCAAAGAGCGGGATAGTATTTCAAAAGTGATCAAGGCCCTCGGATCATCGACGGCTCATGAGGACAAGCTGAAGCGACTGGATGAAGAATGGGATGGAGTCGCAGCTACATTAAACAGGATCGACCTAACGTATACAGCTGCTCATCCTGATTCGTATCTTAGCCCGTACCTCTTGTCTTCTTACAATGATTTTAAAATAATCTCTAAAGATTCGGTAACAAACCTATTCAAAAAATTTAGCCCTGAGGTGAAGAGCAGTCGGTTGGGTAGGGAATTATTTTTAAAATTGGACTGGGTAGATAAGTCTGATACTGGTGCTGTGGCAGTGGATTTTACAGGCAAAGATAGAAATGGCAAAAGAATCAATCTGGCTGAATTCAGAGATAAAAACTATGTGTTGATCGATTTTTGGGCATCGTGGTGTGTGCCATGTGTGAATCAATTACCAGCGCTGAAGAAGTTCTATAGTAAATATCAATCTGCCGGTCTAAAAGTCATCAGCATTTCCAGCGACAGTAGCCGGGACCTTTGGTTAAAGTCGATAGCGATACATCAAACGGGAAATTGGATTCACATTTTGAAGACAGAAATTGAACCCAATAAGGCGGACCCTGAACTCGACATCACATTACAGTATAATTCTTCAGTTATACCGACCATTATTCTTATCAATAAACAAGGGAAAATTATTTATCGAAAAGTCAGTTACGATGGTAATCCCAATCCTGATGGGCTGCAAGCTGCAATGCTAAAGGATCTGGCTGAGAAGTAGTTCTGCGGCGAAGCCTGGCTGTTATTGCAGGATGATGAGTGTCGGGATCATGAGCACAAAGATGATCATCTGTATTAGTGCGACTTTCCAGATCGCCTTGTCCGGATAGCCCATGTCATGGCGAAACATGAAACTCAGAAAAGCTACTGCTGTTGTGAGGAATGCAAAGATGACCAGCAATATTGAATATTTGGTGATTAGCATGCTAGCAGGAGATTCGCCTGCTGCGATTGGAGCCATTGCAGTGACGACAATCATGAAAAAACCACTGTAATTGAGCATCAGGACGAGCAAAACGTAAATAACCTGGCTTATTCTCTGTTTGATCTGCATTCCTGAAATTACTGAAAATACACAGAAGATCAATGGTCTTCCGAATTGCGTAAGTTTTTACTTAACTGTCGTCTTAAAAACTTAAATTGGCCGAATATTTCTGCCCGGGCCGTCAAAATCGTGTAATTATGCAAAGTAAAAGCGAACAGATCACCACACTGATCGAACTTAATGATGAACTGGAGAATTATTTCCGCAATACCATTATACCCCAGCTTTTTGTGGATGCTCAGATGATCCTGAGAAAGTTTACGCCTCCTGCGATGAAGCAGTTTAATTTAAAGAATGAACACATTGGGCAGCCGCTGGCGGATGTTAAGGAGAATTTTAGGTTCCCGACCATTATCGATAATATCCAGCAGGTAATTGACAATAGTGAAATATTGGAAAAGGAAATCCAGACTACTGATCTTCGCTGGTACCAAATGAATATTCTGCCTTATTTTGTTCAGAAGGGGAAAAAGACCAATGGGGTGATCATCACTTTCATCGATATCACTGTTAGAATTAAGGATCTGAAAGAGCAGGAAAAACTGATTGCTGAACATGAATTGCTGCTTGATACGATTGCTCATGACATTAAAAACCCGATTACTTCGCTTGGTTTAACGATTGAGCTGCTGAAGAAACTGCCTGAAAAAGGGATGTCCAGGTTTCCTGTGCTGCTGAGTAATGTGGAGAACAGTCTTGTTAAGATGAAGGACATTATTGCCGATTTGGTGCAAAGCCGCTGGCAGAATAAGCGTTATGAGGCGCTCGAAGAGCTGTTAGATCTCCAGAACATTTTGGAGGATGTAAGGCTGACCCTGGCGCCCCAGTTAAAGGAAGCCCATGCGGTATTGACCTTTGATATCGGCCCTTCGGAGCTCATATTTGCCAGGCGTAAGCTGCGCAGCGTGTTATACAATCTGGTCAGTAATGCCCTGAAATATCAGGATGGTTCCCGCGCACCCAGGATTCTGATCAAGTCGTTTTTGAAGAAAGGTTATCTTGTTATAACAGTTACGGATAACGGGATCGGCATCGATAAACAGCAGCTGCGCTTCATCTTCGAGAAATACCACAGGGTGAGCAATGACGTGGAAGGAAACGGTGTCGGCTTATATTTAGTGAAGCAGATTCTGGAAACTGCCGGAGGAAAAGTTACCGTTAAAAGTACACCGGGTGAAGGGTCGGTATTCAGTGTCTTTTTAAAGCTTGATGAACCTTCAGTTTAACTAAGCTCTATTTCGGCAAAGTAAACCAGAAAGTACTTCCCTGACCGGGTTCGCTGTCTACACCAATTTCTCCTTCATGTTTACGGATGATGTTAGCGCAAATGAAAAGACCCAGCCCCAACCCCGAATATTGTGATTGTTGATCATCGGCCTGGTAGTAGCGGTCGAAGAGCAGGGGTATCTTTTCCTGGCTAATGCCCGGTCCCTTATCGGTTACAGATACTTTGATTAAAGCTGTTTCGTCTTGTAGTTCCACCTTGATTTCTGTTGAGCCGGGCGCGTACTTTACCGCATTGCTGATCAGGTTTGTGAGCACTCTCCCGATGCGCTCTGAGTCTGCGTAGACCATGAGTTTCTGATCTCCGTTTAGTGTTACGATTTGAGTTTCTAAAGAGGTGAACTGCTCGCATATTTCATGTGCGAGCTCGTACAGGTTAAATTTGGTTTTCCGAAATTCGAGTTGCTCGTGGTAATTTTTACCGGCATTGAGCAGGTCGTCTATGATCAGGGCGATCCGGTTTATGCCTTTGTTTGCCTGCGAAATTAATAACCTGGTGCGATCGGACTGTGGATCGGGAGCTTTATCGAGCAATTGCAGGGAGGCTTTTAAACTGGTAACCGGTGTTTTGAGTTCATGGCTGGCAATGCTGATGAAGTCGTCTTTGTGCCGTTCTATGATTTTATCTTTGGTGATGTCATTGATGACACCGATCAGCCTAACGACTTTTCCGTTTTCGTCTGTTTCAGTTTTGCCCTTCATATTCAGCCATCGAAGTATCCCATCGGTTCGGACCAGACGGACCTGAACATCTATACCGCCTTCAGTTTCGATGTGCGCAATCGCGGTTTTAAAGGACGGCAGGTCCTGCTCAGCGATGTGGGGATAATAGCTTTCCAGTGTCCATTGCGGTTGATTTTCTTCGTATCCGAATATTTGATCGTGATCGGGCGAACGGGATACTTCATTGGTTTGCAGGTCGAGTTCCCATACGGCGGTATCGGAATATTTTAATGCGACGGTTAAACGTTTCTGACTCTCTTCATATTTTTTTATTCCGGAGATGTCGTCCAGAACGGTAAATCCGAACGTTTCGCCCTGGTCGTCGTATAGTATTGTGGTAACGTCTACCCAGACCTTGCTCTGGTCTTTGCGGCGCAGGCATGCTTGTAGTTTAAAGAATGGGACTTTTTTAGACCATAGTTCGTCTTGCAGGTGGTGCCAGTGAGCTTTGTGTTCTTCACAGGCGTGATCCAGGATCTTAGTGCCTACAATTTCATCTTCAGGATAGCCTAGCAGTTCGCACAGGGCCTTGTTTACCTTTAAAATGGTCAGGTCGGAGCGGATAATCTTCGAAGCTACACTGGTAAGGTTAAATATGGTATCGAACTTAGCGTCGCATTCGCGGAAACGTGTCTCAAAATCGTTGAATTCTTTCTTTTCTTGCATAACAATCTTCAGCTGATATCGTACAACACTTGTTAGCCCAAATCTGTTTAAAGATATTCCACGGGTGTTTAAGTTTTCGGCCCGGGTATATGACTGGAATTTGTTACAAATGAGCAATATTCCTGAAAGATGAGGGAATCGTTGTTTGATCAAAACATTCCTGTGTGCCAATGGTTTGTATTTTACAACTATCAATATTTACCATGGAACACAACAGTGAAATTATCAGCGACTTGAAAGGGCTGGTCAACATCTTAAATGACGGAAAAGAGGGGTACAAATCTGCCAGTGAAACGACTGACGACCAGGATCTGAAAGGCTTATTTTTAGAATTTGCCGTACAGCGCGGCCTGTATGCGGATGAGCTGAAAGCTCATTTAACGGAACACGGCGGGGACTCTGAAAACGAAAGTGGTGGCGTTTTGGGTGCTTTACACCGCACCTGGATCGACATTAAACAGGCTTTGAGCAGTAAGGAAGATACTGCGATTCTTGGCGCAATAGAAACCGGCGAGGAAGCGGCAATTGAAAAGTTCGAAGCGGCAATCAATGATCCTGCTACTCACGCAGATCATATTAATCTGCTTCAGCGCCAGGTGACTGGCATTCGTGAAGCACTCAGCCAGATTCGGGGATATCGTGAACGCTTAAAAATTATTGAATAAGATGAAAACAGGAACAGTTAAATTTTTTAATTCTGAAAAGGGATTTGGATTCATTACCGGAGATGACGGTACGGAGATTTTTGTACACAACTCTGGCGTCCGGGAGGAGATCAGGCAGAATGACCGGGTGGAGTATGATGAGCAGGAGGGAAAAAAAGGTTTGAACGCCGTGAAAGTAAAACGGATTTAAAATTTGCCCAAACTGCGTGGCAGGAAATTGCCTTCTGCAAATGAAGAGGGCTCTATTGCAAGCTCCCAAAATTAGATTTTGGGAGCTTTATTTTTTCCGGTCGGATCTGCTTTGTGCTCTGACTGGCCTTGTACTCAGATCTGCTTTGAACTCAGATCTGCCTTGTACTCAGATTTTTCTTTCGCCGGGTAGTGCTTGACTTTCCCTAAACCTTACTCGGTATGTTCGGATTGGTGGGCATGATGGATCAATTCCCCGATGTCAGATTTTGGACGCTTTTTAGGTTGATGATGTGTTTGAACAGGTGGTTCCTGCTCTTCAGACTGGCTGTTGTTTCCAAATAGCCCCGTTAAGGCGTCAACTATTTTCTCCCTTGCGGCTTTTCCGCTTTTTGGTGCCAGTAAGATTCCGATTACCGCGCCAGCGGCGAGTCCGCCGATTAGTGCCGCAATGGCCGGGGTCCGCGATGAGCCGCCGGACAATAGGGTGTCAATTAATTTTCTGGTTTTCATACGCATAGATTTATAGGAATAACAACAATGATCCCTAAGAGTTTTACTTGTAACCTTTCTGCTTAACTTTCGTCCTATTAAAAAACCACATGATGAAATTATCTATACTGTTCTTATTTTCTGCAGTGCTGATGGCCGGCAATACTGCTTTTGCTCAATCTACGGTGCGGCAGCGCATCGAGGAGGTTGAGAATGGCCTCACCGAAAACCTTCAGTTTGGTGAGTCGGGTAAGATGAACCTGCAAAAAAGAATGTCGCATTATAAGGTAAATGGGCTGAGCATTGCCGTGATCAGGAACTATAAGATAGATTGGGTGAAGGTTTACGGCTTTGCTGATACGGCTTCGAAGGTTCCGGTAACTAATAAAACGCTTTTTCAGGCGGCATCGATCAGTAAGTCGCTAAATGGGGTTGGTGTATTGAAGCTTTTTAAAAGCCGGAATTTGGATTTGTATGCGGATATCAATAATTACCTGACCAGCTGGAAATTTCCTTACGATTCTTTGTCGAAGGGGAAAAAGATCAGTACGGCCAATTTGCTGAGCCATACCGCCGGGCTAAGTGTGCACGGCTTTGGTGGTTATGAGCCTGGCTCGCCATTGCCTTCTGTTACTCAGATTTTAAACGGAGAGAAACCTGCCAATTCTGATGCGGTGCGTTCTGTATTTGAACCGGGGCTTCGCCAGCAGTATTCGGGTGGTGGCACTACGATTACGCAGCTAATGGTTACCGACATCAGCAAACAACCTTATGAAAAATACATGTCAGAACAGGTTTTGAAACCGCTGGGCATGCTGAGCAGTACTTATGCGCTGCCGAATGCTCAGCAGAAAGCTGGTGTGCTGGCAACTGGTTATGATGTTGCGGGCAAGGAGGTAAAGGGCAAATATCATGTTTATCCTGAGCAGGCTGCTGCTGCTTTGTGGACAAACCCGACAGATCTGGCTAAATACATCATTGAGACACAGCTTGCCTACGAAGGCAAATCGGCAAAGGTACTGGATCAGCAGACGACTAAATTGCGTGTGACGCCTTACCTGGATAAGGAGGCTGCTCTGGGTGTTTTCGTTGAGGATCATAACGGCTTAAAGTATTTCGGGCATGGGGGCGCCAATGAGGGGTTCAGAAGTGGTTATTATGGTAGCCTGGAGGGTGGTAATGGTTTGGTGATCATGGTGAATTCTGATAACGGCGAAATCATTCAGGAGCTGATCAATAGCATTGCTTCTGTTTATGATTTGAAGGGTCTGAACAGAACGAAAAGGATCCAGCTGGCGGATGTTTCGGATTCGGACCTGGACAGTTATTTAGGTGATTACCAGCTGACTCCAGAGCTTGTGGTGACCATTACCCGCGAAGGCAAGCAGATTTATGCGCAGGCGACCGGACAGTCGAGGTTGGAGGCCTACGCGGAAACAAATTCTAAATTTTTCTTTAAAGTGATCCATGCCTCTATGGAGTTTGTGAAGAACGACGAGGGTAAAGTGACTAAAATGATCTTTATTCAGGGCGAAAGGATTGAAGCGAAGAGGTTGTAGTGGGGTGATTTACCCATAATGTATCGACCCGGAGAGCGGGTGGGGGTAAGTGTGGTTTAGATTAATTAAAGTGGTGGAAGCTAATACTTTTCAGTTTTTCTTTTGTAATTTGTTGCAACAAACGCTTTCATATGAGACTTTTTTTTAGCGCTCTATTTCTGTTTTCATTAAATGCCCAGGCACAAATTCTCCTGAAATTCGATAAAAGGAATGCTCAGTGTGAAGACCATTGGGTTGCTTATCAGAAGAATGAGAAAGATTCCAGTTATGTCTTCGGTTTCATTTACATTGATTCGCAGGCGGGTTTGACATTCAATTATGAGGGGTCGTTTAGGGTTGACAGTACTGGCAGATTTCTACCCATCCGAAGTTCAGAATCGTCAATTAAAGCCAGGCTTGAGCCGCACAAAGGGGTTCTTTCGATTATTCCGGAAGAGAAATTTGCTGAATTGGGCATTAAAGCTGTACCGGACTGGCTGGCGGTGTACAAGGTGGGTGAAAACACCATTGAACGCCTGCAACGCTGGGGATATATGTATAATGCCTGGGGGATGAGTGCGAAAGCCTTAACTTATTTAGAAGAAGCGTATCAGTTAAATCCAAAATTCGCCGGTGTTGAATTTGAACTTGGATATGCTTACAATGCTTTAGAACAATTTGGTAAAGCAGTCGAAGTGCTGACGGGTGCAATTTCTACCGCGCCAAAAGAATGTTACCTGTACAAAGAGTTATCTTATGCAAATATGCATTTGAACAAGATAGATGAAGCTGCAAAAATAGCATACAAAGGAATCGAAGTTTGCGACGAAAAGCCGATAAAAGCTGAAATAGCATTCAATATTGCAGGCAATTATTACAATAAGAAGGACGAAGCTAACTTTACTGTTTGGGCAAAGGAGACCAGGAAATGGGCGGCGAAAGGCGATCAGTTTTCAAAGAACCTGGAGATAATGGAGGTTAGATTAAAGCAATAGGTAGTGTTATGGGTCACAAAAATGTTTGCACGAACTGCCGAAGGGCTTTTAATCTAGGTACGAATTTCGACAGTATTCATATCGCTAATTGCCCCGAGTGCGGTCAGAGAATGATACAGGTTAATCATAAGTTTAGACCCCCTAAAAGAAGTGAGTCGAAAAAGTGGGAGGTAGTTAAGTTGTTTCTAGATAATGGCTTCTTTTACCAACATATCTATAAAATTAAGTTCCAAAGCCCCTTTGAGCCTTACCCGGATAATATGAAGGATGCACTCGATTTCATTTCCATGTATAAAGACCAGGCATTCAAACCAAAATAATTATTGTTTAAGCTGCCATTGTTATAAAACTTGGTTAGCGCTTCAATTCAAACCTGATTTTTCTTTTTTTAGGTAATGGTTTGGCAGGAAGTGGAAAAAGGAATCTGTAGGCTTGCTTCAAAAGATTGCCTATGCCATTAAGAATAATCTCAACGACAATCCACCAGAAAAGTTCGACAAAAAAGTTGATTACAAACGACATAATGCTATTGTGACTTAAATAAATATAGCAACAAATTTTTACATTTCATCGAATTCACTGGTTTCTCTAACAATTGCGGTTGATCTGTGTTTATAAGACGTTAACTATATATTATGAACAGAACATTGGGTCTTGTATTAATCGTATTGGGAGCTATTATGCTCATTTGGACAGGTTTTACTTACACAAAAAAGGAAAAAATTGTCGACGCAGGGCCGATTCAGATCTCTGCGGATAAAGAAAAATCGGTTAACTGGCCTCCGTATGCGGGCGGGATTTTGTTGATTGGTGGGATTATTGTTTTTGTTAGTGGCAGGGAAAAGTAATCTTCTATTCAACCGGTGGCGGCGGAGTAATTAGTACTTCTATTTTTCCTTCTGGCTTTATATAGTCCGAGATTACGTCGCTGGTTCTTGCGAACAGAAATATTTTGCTTTCTGTTTTTTTGTCCAGGCGTTCAAAGCTTCCGTTTAACGCAGTCATGTCTGGGATTTCTGAAGGGCTGAGGCTGAGTTTATATTTGCTGCCTGACTGGTGCCCGTTGAGCTTAATGCTGAATACCGTACCATCTAAAATGAATTTGTAAGTTTCTTTTTTCGGGTGCTTTATTTCGGAACCGTCGTCAAAATGCTGGCTGATCTGAGTGATGTCAATTTCGTTTTTAACCGTATCTATGCGATGGACTCTCCAGTATAGATGAATGCCTTCACCTTTTTGCATCTGTTCTAAGGTCTGTTTGGAAAGTCCTGCCCATGTTCCGGCATAGGTGCCCAGGGATTTTTTCATAGCGTTTTGACCACTAGCCTGACTGGCCATTAATGTTAGCCCTAAGATAAGGATTCTGGAAAAGTTTTGAAGGTTACTTGGGGTGTTCATAAAAGCAGTAATTTTTATGAATATAGTTAAATCTGCTGAGTAATTCTGTAGCTTAAATGATCAAGTTTTGGTTTGCTTCAAACGTAAGGGGTGTACTTTCATGGTTGGCTCAAGAGCCGATCCGGAAGGGCATTCATAACAGTGACATGCTCTCGGACCATGCCAGTCCTTGGGGTAGTTCCTGGTTACAGAATTCGATGTGTATTACTCTTCTCTTATTGTTATTGATGGTACGGCTGGAGCTGTGCAACAACAATGGTTTCATGATCATGACTCCTCCTTTCGGTACGTCGCATATCGCTTCGGTTTCGTTTCTCCAGTCAATATCCTGAGCTCTGTAAATTCCTTTAAGATGGGAGCCCGGAACGACTTTTAAGGCGCCGTTGTTTTTATCGGTGTCGTCCAGATGGATTCTGACTGTAAAGCCGCTTTGCAGAACAGCTAAGGGAGGCTGCACTGCAAACTGTCCTTGTTTTACGGTCCAATTGGTGTAATCTACGAGTTCCAGTCGCTGGTCTACAGAGATTGTCAGATCCTGATGATAGGGGACAAACCAGTTGGACTGCTCGGGCTTGTCGAAATAGATCGACTTAACTATAAAGTAGTCCTTTCCAAATAGTTCTGAGATGAGTTTTTTGAAGGTTTCTGTAAAGATTAAAGGCTGGACATCCGGTACTTCTTTGAGGAACTGCCTGATTGCAAACAGGTCTGCGGATTTTCTGAAAGTAGCGGCCGAACCATTGGCTTCTGCAAGTATTGCGCACAGTTGATGCACTTGATCTTCGGAAAAGATATTGCCGATGGTAGTGAAGCCCTGTTCTTCAATTTGGGTTTGATGACTCGTCATGCCGGGCAAATATAGCGGAAATGTGGGTAATGACCCTTAATTCAATGATTCTTCAATAAGTACTTTTGGAAGAATCTTTTCCAAAAGTATACGCTGTTTTGGTTCTACATTCAGAAACTTCCAGCCTGTTTGGCCGTTTTTAGATATGGCCCATGAGCTTTTGGTCGGCGTGAGGGTATAGGTTTCTGTGGCTTCATCCAGCTTTACGTTGTCAGATCCAAACGTGTTGGCAAATGCCACGGTAGTTGACGCCAGCCGGTTTTTTTTTGCTTCAGCTGTTTCTACCCTGTCGGCAGTGATTTTCATAGTCATTGCTGAAACATATTTGATTTTGGCATAGTAAAAGGTATCTATTTTTCTGCTGTCTGAAATGTCTTTGATGTCAAATCCTAGCATTTTTATCTGAAATTTCCCCTTCATGACCTGCTTCAATGCGGCTACCATTTGTGCCTTTGGTACTATCCGGAACATCGCTTCAGGTATGTAGTCCATCGACTTATCAAATTCACCATCGACCATGAGTTTTGCGAAGTCAGCAAAGCGTTCCCTAATGTTCTTTTTGTAGTCTTGAGCGGAGCTGCTTAGGCTAATTAACAGTAAGATGAAGAGCACAAGTGGCTTTTTGATTTTTGAGAGGGGAAAATGAAGTTTCATGTTCTGAGAAGTGTTGATTATGAGGTTATTTTATGGTTCCCAAATATAATGGATATTGCGTCGAAAATTATTTATAAGTAAACGCGGCCTTGTTTTTCCTGATGAAGGCGATCTGTAAGTCACTCAAAGATTCCTTTAATTTATAAAACTGTTCATCAAACTTTTCTAAAGAGTTGTTCTCATAAGATTTACTGAATCCTTCAATGCTGCCATCCTGATCCTTAGTGATTTTCTCTTTTTCTCGTTCATACATTTCATTAGCGGCTTGAGTTAATGAAGCTAACTGGTGTGCACCGACTAATTTCAATGCTTCAGGTGCTAGCCTGGCAAACTGGCCCGTCGAGTTGTAATAATACTGGTTGAAGCCGCCGTTGTTTATCTCAGCCTCCAGTCCCCAATTGATGTAGATTGCCTGTTGTGCTCCGGTAAGTGAAAGCACGCTTTCGTATTCTTGCCCGGGATCGGTTGGTATCTTTGAACTGATATCGTTATATATGAGTTCGATCAGCTTATCATCACTAGTTTGGTCTATTATTTCTGGAGTAAGTGGTTCTGATTTTACTGGTGTGTTTATTACTGCGGAAGTGTTTGCTTCGATATTTCCAGTACAGCTGGCAAGGTAACTGGTAAAGACGGCCAATAGAGAAGTGATGAGAAGTCGATATGTGTTCATTATATTAAATTTTGGACATCAAGGCTTATTATGATGTTTAATCGCTGTTGTAGCTACGCTATCTTTCAAATACAATGTCATTGCTTTATTCACCGTTCTGGTAACCAGTTTAAGTTCGAAGAATACTAATCCAATAAATACCAATGTAGGGATGGCAATGGAAACCATGGAATCTATAGAAAATTGCCCTTTTGCAATTGCTATCAAATTGGCAGCTAAGGCCAAACATAATACAGTTGCTACTGCAAGCGGAAGAGCACTCAGCCGAATTTTGTAATTGCTCGTATCCGGATGCTTTGATAGCTTAATAATCATTTTTGGAAGTAGCAATTCGAATGATGTTTTTATCCTTGTAAACTGCAGGTCCATCTTGCGATCCAAACCCAGAAACAGCTGATCAATGCCAATATTGATTGTGGCACTTTTGAAATCAAGAGTCATTGTACGCTTTAATGCGTATTTTCTCAAAGCTTTTTCTACCTGATCTTTTGTCAGGCTTTCTGGAAATACAATGGTTTTAAAGTAGAGCATTTAGATGGAGTACTGTTAATATGTATACCAAATTTAGCATATTCCT
>DATFQH010000095.1:0-8214 GCA_035264385.1 Pedobacter sp. | reverse complement strand
TGGTATATCACCGTCAGGCTCGAATACATTAGTCTTTTTCTTGGAATCGGCCTTTTCGGGCTCTATACACGCTACCTTTATCCCGAGGATGTCAGTAAAAAAGCAGTTGTATTTGTAAGCGTCCTGTGCATTTCATTTGCCGCCTGTTCCCTGTTGCTTTCCCCGCTGGTATTTACCAAGCTCATCAACCCTTTCCTGCTGATCATGCTGTTCTGCATCATCTACACACCCTATGTATATTTCCGGGCCTACCGGAAGCGCAGACCCGGCGCAATATATGCCCTGGCGAGTTCCGCTGCGCTAATGTCTGTTTTTACCATTTCACTGCTGCATTACTGGGCCATTACCCCCCAGCTTCAACTGCTTAGCTTTACCGGTTATATCGGTTTCTTTTTCCTGCAGTCGATGGTCTTATCCCATCGGGTTTCCTTTCAGCTGAGAAGAGCCAAAGCCCAGGCAGAAGAAGGATTAAAGGTCAAAAGCGATTTTCTGAGTACCATGAGCCATGAGATCAGGACACCACTCAATTCAGTAATCGGGATGAGCCACATGCTGCTCGGCAACAGCCCCAGGGAAGACCAGGCCAAGCAGCTCGATGTGATGCTTTTCTCTGCAAACCACCTGCTGGCGATTGTAAACGATATTTTGGATTACAATAAGATCGAAGCAGGAAAGGTCGGTTTTGAGCACATTGAAATGAACATTGCCAGCATTGCTTCCAATGTGATCACAGGTTTAAAGGGCGATGCTGAAAAGAAGGGGGTCGCACTGGAGCTACATATCGATGAGGCCCTTCAAGGCCATGTGTTCGGCGATCCCACCCGAACCTTTCAGGTTCTAAATAATTTGGTACACAATGCGATCAAATTTACTCCTGTGGGCTATGTAGGCATATCTATCAAGGTGAAGCAGGAGACCGAACATCACATCACCCTTAAGTTCCAGGTGAAAGATACGGGCATAGGCATCTCGGCAGACCATCAGAAAATGATCTTCGACAGGTTTACCCAGGCCGATTCCTCTACTTCCAGAGGATTTGGCGGTACGGGGTTGGGGCTTGCCATCTGCAAAAGACTACTGGAACTTCAGGGTGCCTCGCTCAAATTGGAGAGCCAGGAGGGTAAAGGTTCTGTATTTTATTTTACCCAGATCTTTGAAAAGAGTAAAAATACAATTACGGAAAAACGTCCGGATTTGCCAGTGCCGCTTCAGGAAGATAAACCGCTTCTGGGTATTTCTATTTTACTGGTGGAAGATAATCCTATGAATGTAATGGTGGCGCAGAACTTTTTGAAGTCATGGGGTGCTGACGTCGATGTAGCGGTAAATGGCCTCGAGGCGCTCAGTCTGCTAGATGCGAGCCGGCATAGCCTGGTGCTCATGGATTTGCATATGCCAATAATGGATGGTTATGAATCAGCAGGAAAGATGCGTAGCCTTGGGGTAACCCTGCCTATCATTGCCCTTACCGCAAACCTGCCCAGCGAGATAGAAGCAGATGTAAAGCTTGCGGGTATCAATGATATCGTCGTCAAGCCTTTTCTTCCCGCCGACCTCTACAGAAAGATCGCACAGTACTTATACTAATCCATTACCTGCCTGCTACCTCACTCGTAGTGAGTCCACCATGAGTCCACCATGAGTCCGCCATGAGTCCGCCTTTTCCCAGTAAAAAGGCGGACTCACCGCGGACTCACATTGCTGTCATTGCGCAGTCAGTAAGAACCAGGATCAAGTCAGTTGTCTACCAGGTCCAAACATAGGAGGTTCACATGGATCAATGAAAAGGAGAAATGTTTTGTGGGCTATGTGGCATTGTGTTATTTTTGCAGCATTATTACGAGCAAATGCCAAGAAGATTAATTAGAAAGCAATATCGCAAGGCGCGGTATGTGCTCTATCGTGAAACCCTGATCGATTCAAAGGAACACCTCCTGACGTTTATCGGCTCTTTCGTGGGAATCGGAATTATTGGCTTCCTGAACAGTCATTATCTGGTTGCCAATGATAATTTTTACCTTATCGGATCTTTCGGGGCCTCTTCGGTATTAATTTACGGAATCATCAACAGCCCGCTTGCTCAGCCCAGAAACCTGATCGGCGGTCATTTAATTTGTGCAATAATCGGCGTATCGGTACAAAAGCTCATTGGATCTGAACCCTGGCTAGCCTGTGCGCTTGCTGTATCGCTTTCCATTGTGGTGATGCAGATTACTAAAACGCTTCATCCACCGGGTGGTGCCACTGCGCTAATTGCGGTAATTGGCAGTGAAAAGATCAAAGCACTTGGCTATTTGTATGTGTTGTCGCCGGTACTTACAGGTGTAGTGATCCTTTTTTTGGTAGCGATGGTATTCAATAACCTGCGGCACAGGAAATATCCGCACAGGGGAATGTTCAAGTAAGGCGAGCTATTTGAGGTAGCATTGTGCTTATTTGAACCTTATGGCCAGCCCGCCGTAAAAGTTTCTTGTTGCTGCGGCATTGAAATATCTGTTTCCCAATGCGTTCAGGTCATTGCCAAGGCTATAGGTCTGGTTGAGCAGGTTGTCTGCCCCCGCAAAGATCTCTACCGGTACTTTATTGATCCTCAAATTCTTCCAGCCTATTTTAGCTTGCACTAAGTGATATTTTTTTGCATATACCGAATTGGCATCATTTAAGGGGATGCTGGAAGTATAGTTGTGCTGCAGGAACAGGTATAACTCATCAGGGAGGCTAATATCAACACTGCTTACCACAACTGCCTTAGGAACACCAGTCAATGCATTTCCAGAAAAATCATCGGTGTTATTGAGGTATTTTTCGAACTTGAAGCGGCTTAGGGTATAGGCATTGCGCAGCTGCAGACCACGGATAATACCTGACGCCCGTGAGGTGATGATCTGATAGTTCAGCGCAGTTTCCAGGCCCCATTGATCAGTGCCGCCTGCATTGATGAAATATTCGGTTACATTTTCATCCACACGTCTTACAATGGCACTTTTAAGGTGGTAACGGAAGCCGGTAAGGTCTGCTGAAAAGCGACTGTCGAATGCCTGCAGTCTGAAGCCGGTTTCGTAATTCCAGCCGTATTCTGGTTTAAGGTCTACATTGATTACGTTGTTTGAGGCCCTCACCTCTGCCAGTGTTGGCGGTGAGTAACCCTTACTTACAGAAGCTCTCCAGGAGAGCGCATTGCTGATGAGATAGGACAGGGCGGCTCTGGGCATCAGCTGCGGATCGAATTTTTTTGTCTGCCTTGCGATGGCAACGGGTTCGAGGCTTTCGTAATTGTACTTATACAGATTGCCGCTTGCGGAAACTTCGATGAGCACTTTTTTGAACAGGTCGATGTTGAAGTGCACAAAGCCAAAATTGGAAATGGCCTTCAGTTCATCTCTTGCCTGAACTTTGGCGGGTACACCGAAATTGTTGTCGTAGTTGTCGAAATCTGTGCTGGTCTGCATGCTTTCTATCCCTATATTAAATTTCCAGTCGGCGGTGGTATTCTTTGATCCATACTCCAGGTAGGAACGCAGGCCGATTGTAGCTTCCTTACGTTTTTCGTAGTTGGTGATGAATGGATTTTTAAAATCGGTATAAGAAGAAAATACGGAGGCTACATGCCTGAAGTGTTCACTGATGATCCATTCATTGGATATACCGCCATAAACGGTTTTGCTGTAGATCCCTGCATTTTGTTCGATAGCGCTTTTTGTTGCCGGTGTGGCAGGCCTCGAGCCTTTCGGGTTGACAGCAAACTGGGCTGCATTGAGCCCGCCGGGGGTGTTATAATGCAGGTCTGAATAAAAGATCAATGCTTTCAGACTGGCATTTTGTGCATATTGAAAACGCTGAAGGGTTTGGAAATATTTGCGCTCCATACCGCTGTGGTCACGGTAGCCGTCGCTGCGCTGGTAAGCCTGGGTGATGTTGAAGGCATATTTTCCATAGTGCTGGTTCAGGCTTGCGTTCTGATGAAATGAGCCAAAGGAACCACCTTCTGCTTTCAGGCTGAGGACAGTGCTGTCTGGTATGGTTCCTTGTGGCCGGATTAGAATTACTCCACCTGAATTGGCGCCGAATACACTGCTCTGTGGCCCTTTTAAGATCTGTATTGCTGGGGTAGCCGCTATATCCAATGCATTGAGGTAGCTATTTCCTCCGGCATCTGTGAGTGGGAAATCATCAAAGTAGATCTTTACATTGCGGATTCCGAAAGGCGACCTCAAAAGGCTCCCCCGGATAGAGAGGCGGTAGCTGCCGGGCGAACGTTCTTCCATGCGAACGCCTGAGATGGTGTTGATGGCGCTAACTAATGAGTTAGACGATTGCTTATCGAAGACAGACTGATCTGCCAGACCTATACTTCCGGTAGCCCTTAGCAATGGCTGCGGGGAAAAGTATGGGCGGATCACCACCTCGTTGAGTCTTCTGGCAGTATCTTGCGGAGTTTGGGCAAAGCCGAACAAGGCTACCAGGGAAAGGCCTGCGGTAAAAAGTAATTTCATCTTATAACAAAGCTAAAGTTTAGGATGAAGATTTTAGCTCCGTATCAGTCTATTTACTTTTAATAATTGATCTTATATGGGTAGCTGGGCAGAAAGTGTGTTTTCAGGATCGACTGCTCTGTGGTATTTACGGGGTTATCGCCGCCAAAGCCATATTCAGGTAAGTTTTCAAACAATAATAACCTGTTGCTGTAACTTCAGTTATGAACTAATGTTCAATTTCAATGGCATTAAATTCATCTGTTTATGTATCTTTATGCGATTTTAATCAGCAGCAAGTTTAACGCAAACGGTCTGCTTTCATTTCTCATTCACATAACCGTATTTTTAAAAATATGTCAGACACATCAAAAATTATCTATACCAAAACAGATGAAGCGCCAATGCTGGCAACCTATTCATTACTACCAATCGTTCAGGCTTTTACGGCTTCGGCGGGTATTGATGTTGAAACCAGGGACATTTCTTTAGCCGGAAGGATTTTGGCTAATTTTCCTGAGTTTTTAAAGGAAGGCCAGAAGATTGGAGATGCATTGACAGAGCTTGGTCAGCTGGCTACAACGCCAGAGGCTAACATTATTAAATTACCAAATATTTCAGCCTCAATTCCGCAATTGGCGGGCGCCATTGCTGAATTGCAGGCGCAGGGATTTGCGATCCCTGATTATCCGGATAACGCGCAGACGGATGAACAAAAAGCGATCAAAGCCAAATATTCAAAGGTTTTGGGTTCTGCGGTTAATCCTGTTTTACGTGAAGGGAATTCAGACCGCAGGGCGCCAAAGGCGGTTAAGAATTATGCGAAAGCCAATCCCCATGCTATGGGTGCCTGGTCTGCAGATTCTAAGACCAGGGTAGCGAGCATGACTGAAGGGGATTTTTACGGATCGGAAAAATCGATAACTGTAGCAGATGCTGCTCAGTTTAAAATAGAATTTGCCGCTGCGGATGGGTCTGTTACTGAATTGAAAGGATTGTCGCCACTTAAAGCCGGTGAAGTAATCGATAGTTCGGTAATGAGCATTTCTGCACTGAAGTCTTTCGTATCGGTAGCAATCGGGGAAGCAAAGGCGGCTGGCGTACTGTTATCGGCGCATTTAAAGGCTACAATGATGAAAGTTTCTGATCCTATTATCTTTGGGGCCATTGTAGAGGTTTATTTCGCTGATGTTTTTGTCAAATACGCAGAGTTGTTTAAAACGCTGAATATTGATACACGTAATGGATTGGGTGATGTTTATGCCAAGATTTCCGGAAACCCGCAGGAAGCTGAAGTGAAGGCGGCTATTGATGACGCAATTGCAAATGGACCTGCTCTGGCCATGGTGAATTCAGATAAGGGGATCACCAACCTGCATGTTCCTTCGGATGTGATCGTTGATGCTTCTATGCCTGCCATGATCCGTACATCAGGCCAGATGTGGAATAAAGACAATAAACAGCAGGATACTATAGCCTTGATTCCTGACCGCTGCTATGCCGGAGTATATACTGCAACCATCGATGATTGTAAGGTACATGGTGCTTTTGACGTAACTACAATGGGTTCTGTGCCGAACGTTGGCCTGATGGCTCAAAAGGCGGAAGAGTATGGTTCCCATGATAAAACGTTCCAGGCAGCTGCAGGCGGAACGATCCGCGTAACTGATGCTTCGGGTAAGGTATTCTTTGAACAGCAGGTTCAGAAGGGTGATATTTTTCGCATGTGCCAGACCAAGGATGCGCCAATTCAGGATTGGGTTAAGCTGGCGGTAAACAGGGCGAGGCTTTCGGCTACTCCGGCTGTTTTCTGGCTGGATGAAAAAAGAGCGCATGACAGGGAGATCATTGCCAAGGTGAACAAGTACCTGGCAGATCACGATACTGCTGGTCTTGATATCAGGATCCTGTCTCCGGTTGAGGCTACTAAATTTACTTTGGAAAGAATTCGTAAAGGTGAGGATACAATTTCAGTGACCGGTAATGTACTGCGTGATTATCTGACGGATCTGTTCCCGATTCTGGAACTGGGTACTTCTGCTAAAATGCTTTCTATTGTTCCGTTGATGAATGGAGGTGGTTTGTTCGAAACTGGTGCCGGCGGCTCTGCGCCAAAACATATCGAGCAATTTTTGGAGGAGGGTTATCTGCGCTGGGATTCTTTGGGTGAGTTTTTGGCTTTGGCCGTTTCCCTGGAGCATTTGGGACAGACGCAAAACAATCCAAAGGCGCTGGTTCTGGCAGAGACTTTAGATCTGGCAACGGAGAAGTTTTTGGCCAATGATAAATCGCCTGCGCGCAGGGTTGGTCAGATAGACAACAGGGGTTCGCACTTCTACCTGGCGCTGTATTGGGCAGAAGGTTTGGCTGCACAGGGTAAGGATGCGGCCTTGCAGGCGAGATTTGCTCCATTGGCTGCTGCTTTGGCTGAAAATGAATCAAAAATTGTGGCTGAGTTGGTTGGTGCACAGGGTAAGGCGCAAAACATCGGTGGATATTATCATCCAAACGATGAACTGGCATTCGCTGCAATGCGCCCGAGTGATACGCTAAACACTGCTTTGGCAGCTTTATAAGATAAATCATTAGCTTAAAGCCTGTCTGCGGTTCGCAGGCAGGCTTTTTTGTTGTCGAATACTGGACTAAAAACTAAAACAAATCAGGGTTTGTTAACGTTATTATGGCATAATGTCAATCAATATGAGCGCAAACGAGAACAACAGCCAGGGATCAAAAGATAAGATCCATGCTCCGGAACTGGGCGAAACCCAGGATTTCAACGAACTTTCTTTTAACGAGGAAAAGAACAGTTACGAGCTGGATGTGACAGGTAAAGATAAGGATTATGATCATCCTCTACCTTACGATACAACTGCAGCCAATGGCGGCGATGACAATTCTGATTACGACGAGCAAAATCCTTATATAGGGGATGAGTATACGCGCAAACAGGATAAGGTGGATACCGCTCTGGATGATCTGGGTATGCATCTGGACAATGGTGAAAGTGTGGAGGTAGATCCTGTGGATGAGTTTTTATCACGCACTCCCGAGGACGACCGTGATGATTTGGATGAGGAAGGCTATCCGCTCAACGATGCTCCGCAGCCTTAAGGCTAAGAATTGACATCAAGATTGAATTTCCTGCGCATGTCTTCTAGTTTTGGATTTTTTTCTACAAGGTACTGATAGCGTTCGGTACTGGTATAGAGTCGGTTGACAACTGCTTTGACGACCTGTTTGGTCTTTACGGATATATTGAAGTTTTTGAGGGCCGGCCGGAGAAAATTCATAAAATCGATCATTTCTTCCTGAAGCAGGGCCTCCTGAATCTTATGTTCCACATGCACCAGGATGACATCATCGGCCTCTAAAATAGGTTCTGAACTGCTCAAAAGTGTATATACATTTATCTTGTTGTCTTCTTTTGCCTTGTTCGCGTATTGTGTCCACAACGCCATGAGCTGTTCGGCAGTAAATGGTTCTTTTGCGTCGCCGGTAATGTATTTTGGCTCCTTTTCATCGTCGCCGGTTGCTACCCGTTCCAGATCTGTGAGAGAGGGTATCAATGTAGATACTTGTTTATTGCCGGTTATCGGCGTCAGTGCGATTTTTGCGGTCGGAGGGGGCAGGGAAACTGCTGGTGCAGATTCTCTTGCAACCGGGGTTTCAATTGCCGGGGCGTGGGATTTTACAGGTTCAGCTAATGGGGGTTGTGTTACTAAAGCTGGTGTTGGTGCTG
>DATFQH010000094.1:0-2471 GCA_035264385.1 Pedobacter sp. | reverse complement strand
GCTTTCCGGTAAAAAGCGTCAAAGTCATTCAGATCATCAGGACCGAAACCCCAGAAATCATCATCCATCTGTCTGGCCCTATTCAGAAAGCCAGCTATGGAAGTCTTCAAAATGTATGCTACAGCAAGCGGCTTAAAGCTTACGGAAAAAGTGAGTGTCTGCGGCGGAATACTGCGCTCCTTTGGCGCCGTTTCCAATCCCATGAGCCAAATTTGAAAAGGCGAAGTAAGAGACCGGGTGAAAAACAGATCAATCCTCCCATCCGGTATGATCACAACTTCTTTTGGATGATCTGACCCGTTGTGAAACATGCCGATACTTTCTACATAATGATAGAGCGCGGCATCGGGTTTTAGAAATTGATAATTAAAATCGCTGTCCATCTTTACGAAGCAATTTAGGTATTTAACCCAGATTTCTGTAAGGCTTCGGTATTAGTTGCCAATATTTTGTATCATATAAATATGTTTTGGAAAGTATAGTTGATGCACAAAACTAGTATACTTTTGGCGCATCAAATTATACAATGATGTTAGAGCAAACACGATATATCGATCCTATGATCGATTTTTCATTCCGAAGATTGTTCGGAACAGATCCTAATAAAGAAATCTTGATTGACTTTTTAAATGAGGTCTTTAAAGGCAGAAAACGCATCATCGATCTTGTTTACAATAAAAATGAACATGATGGCGACAATACGGAGGAAGCCCGTGCCATATTTGACCTGCTTTGCACGGGAGATAAAGGAGAAAAAATCCTTATCGAAGTACAGCACTCCAAACCTGCCAACTTTAAAAAACGAAGCATCTATTATACTTCCAGGCTTATTAGTGAACAGGCTGTAAAAGGCGAAAGCAAAAGCTGGAAATACGATATTTCAGAAGTCTACTTTTTAGCCATTATGGAAAAACCAAGTGAACTGAGCATTGATAGTGAGCGCTATATTCACGATGCCTGCCTTTGCTACAGAGATACCGGGGAAATATTTTATGATGGATTGGGCTACATTTATCTGGATTTAAGTAATTTTGTTAAGCAAAAGCAGGAATGCATAGAGGGTTTGGATATGTGGCTATATTGTCTGAAGCACGCCCATGAAATGACAGAAATTCCTGCAGAGTTTAGGGGCACTATTTTAGAAAGAGTATTTGGAGTGCTCGAATACATAAATTTAAGTAAGGAGGAACAAACCATGTACGATCAGGATTTAAAACGTAAGTGGGACAATGAGGCAACACTTGCAAATAGCAGAGACGAAGGGAAGGCTGAAGGAAAAGAAGAAGGGAAAATAGCGGGCAAAGCTGAAGCAACGATCGAAATTGCTAAAAAACTGAAAGCCAAAGGTATCTCCATGCCTGAAATCGTTGAGCTTACCGGTCTTAGCATAGAAGAGATTGAACAACTTAATGTTTCAGAATAGAAATCTTGCAGGAATAGCCCTTTATTCCTGCTTTACCTCTATTTTGCGATTAACCGCCCAGCCGATTTCCGGTTTTACATTAAACGACTGCTTATCCTGCTTAACCCCCATAAAGCCCGCCCAGAATTCCATATTTAAGGATGACTGAACAGTACCGCTTTGGTCCTGTAATTGCAGCAAAAAAGGCACATTAGACAGCTCCTTTGGCAAAGCGCTAACCCATTTAATTTCTTTAAATTCTGACCTTTTAAGGTATAACGTTCTTGTCTTGTAGGCCGGGTCATCCATATTCCCTATCTTTAGATCCATCACCTGCGTAACGGCAAGTTTTTTATTTTTCGCCACCGGCGGAGTGCCCCCCTCAAGGTAAGGATAGAATTTCAGCAACCATCCATCGATCCCATCATATGAACCATATGCACCCAACTCATGATATTTAATCATATTCATCCAAAACTGCTTATCCAGCTTTCCCTTTTTCGTATCAACGATCTTTTGAATCACAGGCTTTAATTCCGATGTCCACCATTTCAGGTCGTATTGAGCAAGGTAATCCAGCTTTTTCAGAATTTTCTCCCAGTCATTAACACTTCCCTCAACTGTCACTTCAGAAATGCCACAGCCAGTAAACATTACTTTATAGTTGAAAAACTCCTTCATAGACTCCATGATCGTAATTTGAGTAGCCACCTTTGCAGTTGGTGTCGTCGTCGTAAAATCGGCCGACAAATTATCAATTAAGGCCTTCCCGGTAAAGCCGGCAATCTGTTCTGCAAATTCAGGAAAGATAGTCTCCCACTGAAAATCGGCAAGATCCTTTATTTGTGAGATATTCCGTTCCACGATCAGCTCTTTTTTCCCTTCAAAATTGACGATCTTCGATCTTAACTTTTCCGGCGAATTGTTCACATGATTCGCGAATCCCTGGCAGATCAGCAGCCAGGCAATATCCGGGCTAAATGTCAGCGGATAATGATTCTGATAGGCCCTCAGGTAACCTAAGATAACAGGATGTGTTCCAAAGTCAGCCAGATCCTCAGTAATTGAG
>DATFQH010000093.1:0-9657 GCA_035264385.1 Pedobacter sp. | reverse complement strand
TTCCCTCGCTGAAGAAGCTCGGTAACGCTGAGGTCTTCTCTAAGAAGGTAAATTTTCTGCGAAACGCATGAGTTGAGTGCAAAGAGAATTAGAGTTGTAATCTTCAATCTTTAGAATTTTAAATTCAATAATGAAAAAATTAATTGTTATAATTTTTATAGCTACAGCTATGGGCTGCAGCGAACAACCTGGAAAAGTGGATTATAAATCCAAAAGAGATGAAGTGATGAGTCTTCACGACGTGGTAATGGCCGATCATGGTATCATTGTAGAAAACCAGATGAAGCTGGATACCTTGTTGAAGGATCTTAAGGGGCTGAAAATCAAGTATCCTGAGGTAGATACTGCAAAAGAGAAAGCAAACATTTCTAGCCTGCTTGCAGATCTTACCAAAGCTGAAGACCAGATGAACAACTGGATGCATAAGTTTGAACCGGATGTAAGCGACAAATCAAAAGAAGCCGCTGTGCAGTATTTTGAGGCAGAGAAGCTTAAAATCTCTCAGATAGACAGTTTGTATAAAAAGGAGATTATCTCTTCAAACGCTTATTTGCATCAATTCAGAAAGCCATGAAAATTCAATTGATGGCTTTTATAGCGTTTTGTCTGCTACATAGCGGATGCAAGGAGAAAGCCAAACGTTTGCCTTTTTTGCAGGTTGAGACCACCGAAAAGCTGGTAGATGGCAAGATAGTGGTTGATTCTGTTTTCCGGACCATACCGGATTTCAGGCTGCTCAATCAGGACAGCACTGTCGTAAATGGAAAAGATTTTGACGGAGCCATTTATGTGGCCGACTTCTTTTTTACTTCCTGCCCTTCAATCTGTCCTGTGATGCACAGAAATCTGATGAAGGTATATAGGAAATACGAAGGCAATCGGGAGGTCAAATTAGCTTCACATACCATTGATGTCAAGTACGATACCCCTTCGCGCATGAAAGCATATGCTGCAAAACTGGGCGTTAAGGGTACCCAGTGGGAATACCTTTGGGGTACCAGGGACCAGATTTATGCACTGGCAGAAAGAAACTATCTCGTAGCCGTAGTCGAAGACAAAAAGGCGCCGGGCGGATTTATACATCAGGGTTACCTGGTACTGGTAGACAAAGAGAAAAGGATCAGGGGTGCATATGATGGCACGCTCGACAAAGATGTAGACCAACTCATGAAAGACATGGATATTTTGCTGGATGAGTACAGGAACACAAATAATTTATAAACAATCAAAAATTTAGTAACTCTAATTTATAACTAAAAATGAAATTCAAATCAATCCAAAAATGGATCATATTGTTAAACGCAGTCCTGTTTTTATCAGCCTGTTCAAAGAAAGAAGCACCTGCACCGGAATTTTCTGAAAAAAACCTTGCCCCATTCTCAGTGGAATTTGACAATATAGTAGGCGACCGTACGCTGAGCTTTAACAATTCAGCAAGTTTGTACAGGAATTCCGCAGGAGAAGAGTTCTCTATCTCCCTGGTTCAATACTTCATAAGCAACATAAAACTGGTCACAACAAATGGCAATAGCTATACCGTAAATCCGGATAGCAGTTACTTTCTGATCAATGGTGCAGACAAGGGTACCCGTTTTGCAAAAGTTAACGTACCTGAAGGAGATTACGCAAAACTGACCTTCACGTTGGGGGTAGATAGTCTGCGCAGTACCATGCCGGTAGATAAACGTACAGGAGTGCTCGACCCTGCTTATGGAGGCGGGCATAATCTAGGAGGCATGTACTGGGGCTGGAACTCCGGCTACATTTTTTTCAAGTACGAAGGCAATTCGCCGGTAATATCAGACAATGTAAACGGCGATCCGACCGGAAAGAAACAGTTTAAATACCACATAGGTGGCTTCGGTGGCTATTCAGCTTCTACGATCAACAATGTTAAAACCATTACCATAGACCTTTCTGCCGGTGGGGTAGCAAAAGTAAGAAAAGACAGAAAAAGTAATGTGCATTTGCTGGTCGACCTGATGAAGGTATTCAATGGCAAAAACAACTACAGCATTGCCGCGCATCCCAACGTCATGTTCAGTGATTATAGCGTAAGTATTGCCGCCAACCTTGTCGAAATGTTTAAGCACGACCATACAGAAAATTAACTGCAATGAACTACAAACACTGCCTGCTAATTTTTATGATGGGTATTTTTGTTCTGGCCTGCAAAAAAAATCAGCCGGTTAAAGAAGAAATAGAGTCGATGTTCGGCTTTGTGAAGCCTGTCAATTTTCCGGAACCGGAGTATGATTTTGACAATAACAAGGTGACAAAAGCAGGATTCGAATTGGGAAGGGCTTTGTTTTATGAGCCCAGGTTGTCCAGAAACAACACCATAACCTGTGGTTCCTGTCATATTCAATCTTCGGCTTTTACTCAGCATGGGCATGATGTCAGTCATGGCATCGACGACAGGCTGGGTACACGCAATTCACCGCCTATCATGAATCTGGCCTGGAACAAGGCCTTTATGTGGGGAGGCGGAGTATTTGATCTTGATCTGCAGCCTATTGTGCCAATTACCACTCATGAGGAAATGGACGAAAGTCTGGACAATGTACTTGGTAAGCTAAGGAATATGCCAAAATACACAGGCCTGTTCAGAGCGGCATTCGGCACTGAGGAGGTAAGCACCGCCAGATTCATGAAGGCATTGTCTCAGTTTATGCTCATGTGTGTAAGCAGCAATTCCAAATACGATAAGGTGATGCGCAAAGAAGGGGGTGCCGTCTTTACGGCCGATGAGCGGGAGGGTTATGTGCTTTTCAAAGAGAAGTGCGCTTCTTGCCACTCCGAGCCATTGTTCACCGACGGGTCGTTCCGTAACAATGGCTTACCCCCAAATGCGATAAAGGATCAGGGTCTATATGTGGCAACACTGAAAGACACAGACAGGTATAAATTTAAAGTGCCTTCTCTGCGCAACCTCAGATTTACCGCCCCATATATGCATGATGGTAGATTTCTTACCCTGAATGCAGTATTCCAACACTACACGGAAGGCGTACAGGATTCACCGACCCTGGATCCGCTGTTGAAAAAAGACAGAACAGGTATAGCCCTCGGCGACCAGGAGAAGGTAAAGCTCACAGCGTTTCTGTCAACTCTGGACGATGAGGAATTTATCAATAACCCACTATTATCAGAACAATAATTTTATGAGAAAAATACTAGTAATTGCATGGTTAATGTTGTTAGGCAACGGGGCAGTGAAGGCCTGCGATATCTGCGGATGCGGTGTAGGAAGCTATTACCTGGGCATTCTGCCAGAATACAATAAAAGATTCATCGGACTCAGGTATCAGCATAAGCAGCTGAGCACACACCTGGGGCCATTTGGTGAGCGGAGCCCGATCACTGCTGATGAAACCTATCAAAGTGCAGAACTATGGGGGGGATGGAATATCGGTACAAGGTTTAGGGTCCTGGCATTTATTCCCTACAACTTTAATCAGAGGGAGAGCCTGACCGGCAGCGGTAGTAAGAATGGGCTGGGCGATATCGCATTAATGGCTTATTATAAAATCTTTGATAAGATGGGTAGCCTTGGTGATCGCTTGCTTGTTCAGTCTTTATGGATAGGGGGAGGTGTGAAAGCACCCACAGGAAAATATGAGCCTTCCGAAAGGCTGGCCATCCAGGAATCACCGAACAATTTCCAGCTGGGGACTGCCAGTACAGATTTTACGTTAAACGCTGCTTACGATGTCCGGTACAACGACTTGGGTATCAATACCAATGTCAATTACAAGATTAATACAGCAAACAAATATGATTATCGGTATGGAAACAAGTTTACGGCCAACGCCTTATTCTATTATAAGTTCAGGATCGCCGAAAAGCTTACGCTTGCGCCAAATGCAGGTGTACTGTATGAAACCGCCGTTAAGGACGTAGAGAATGAAAAATATAGTGTATCAGTCTCCGGAGGGTATTCCCTGTCGGCAGTTGGTGGAGTAGAAGTTGCTATGAACGGACTGTCTTTTGGTGCCAATTATCAAAATGTCCGTTCACAGGATCTTGCCGGCGGCAGGGCTAAAGCCGGAAACCGCATCATGCTCCACATGTCGCTACCTTTTTAGGTTAATTTATCTCATTTCTCTTATCTTTAGAACCAGATTAAAAGATCAGATGAAGGAAAAAGAAGATTATAATTTGGGGAACTTTGATTTTACAAAACTGGATAAGATTTTAAAATCTGATAAAGGGCTCAAATTACCTTCCAATCCAGACGGCCATATCAAAACGGTGCTGGTATTTAGTCAGCACCGTTTTTACAGACATCTGGTCATCGAACTCGCAGAGGCAGAATCAGGCAAAAATGGAAAGCTCAAAAATCCATTTACATTTATTGATCCGCTCGACAGGGTCTGGAAATCGAATAAGGAAAGCGAGCTTAAATTTTATACCGGTGTTTCCAGGTTCAAGAATAACTATAGCGAAGGCAGGGCAGAATCAGATCTGCATGCTTTAAAAGCCATAGCTAATAATCCGCTGAACCTCGAAGTATATCTGCACGATGATAAGATATCCTCCAGTATAACGGCCACATCGGTATTGCCCGCAAAACTGGAAATTCTCAGGCCGGAACTCATTATCGCGGTCAATGAAAAAAACGACAACTTTCAGGTTTCCGGTAACCTGCTGATTGAAAACCAGTCACATCCGCTGCAAAACGTAAAGATTAGGTATAATTATTTTATTCAGACGGGTCAACACCTTTATCTGATAGATAATCCTTATGTATTGAGTGTTATCGACTTTTTCAAGCACCAGCAGGACACCATTGTTATTCCCAGGTCAGAATACGAGGATTTTCAGCAAAATATCCTCTCCGTAATCGAAGAGAAAATCAGGATTAACTATTCCTATCTTAAGCGTGCCAGCAAAAAACAAATTGCCGAACAGGGTTTTGATCTGGAAAATGAGCAGATCATCTATCTGTCGGAATCAGAAGATTTTGTGATCATTACGCCCGTAATGCGGTACGGTAGTCTGGAAATTCCGGTCATATCTACCAAGCAGATCAGGGCCAAAGACAAGCTCGGTAAGATGTTTACTCTAGCGCGTGATGAAGAACGTGAATTGCAGTTCATTACCAATATCGCAAAAATGCATCCATACTTTATGGAGCAGATGAATGAGTTTCCGGAACAGAAACACGCAGACTGTTTCTACATGCACCGCAAGCACTTCCTCGAAGAAAGCTGGTTTCTAGCTGCTTTTGAAGCGTGGCGCAGTAAAGGGATCGCCATATTAGGCTTTAATGAGCTTAAAAACAATAAATTAAATTCATATAACGCAGAGATTTCGATCAATGTGATCAGCGGTATGGACTGGTTTGAAACCGCGATCAAGGTGAAGTTCAACAAGCAGACGGTTGCGCTCAGGCACCTGCACAAATCTATAAGAAATAAAAGCAAATTCGTACAGCTGGATGACGGTACTGTTGGTATTCTGCCAGACGAATGGCTCCAAAAATTTGAAGGCTATTTTGGAGCGGGTGAACTTATTGAGGACGTCATCCGAACGCCAAACATCAATTACGCTGCTGTCAACGAGCTCTATGAAGAAGATTTACTGGATAGGGAGACGCGGGAACGGCTTATGCTGTACCGTTCAAGACTCGCCTCTTTTGAGTCGATCAAGGACATTCCCGTTCCTAAGGAACTTAACGCTACACTTAGAGAATATCAGAAACAAGGCCTGAACTGGCTTAATTTTCTCGATGAATTTAACTTTGGTGCCTGTCTTGCGGACGATATGGGGCTTGGGAAAACCATACAGATACTAGCCTTCATTCTGTCGCAAAGGGAAAAGGCAGTGCAAAACACAAACCTGGTAGTGGTACCCGCTTCACTTGTGTTCAACTGGCAGCAGGAAGTACTGAAGTTTGCGCCTACCATTAAACTCAAAACCATCTATGGCGCCGACCGGGCGAAGGTTGTTCATGATTTCAACCAGTATGATATCATTCTGACTTCCTACGGAACCTTATTGTCCGATATTCGTTTTCTTAAAGATTACCGTTTCAATTATATTTTTCTCGACGAATCACAAACTATAAAGAACCCTGAATCGCAGCGTTATAAAGCAGTAAGGTTGTTGCGGTCCAGAAATAAGGTAGTGCTTACCGGCACACCGATAGAAAACAATACTTATGATCTTTATGGACAGCTTTCCTTTGCCTGTCCGGGTCTGCTGGGCAGTAAAGAACAGTTTAAAAGGTTGTACTCTGTACCTATAGACCAGTTCAAAGATAGCCGGAGGGCCAGGGAATTGCAAAAACGCATTAACCCGTTTGTACTAAGGCGAACAAAGGAACAGGTGGCTAAAGAACTTCCTGATAAGACAGAGATGGTAATCTATTGTGAAATGGGGGTACAACAGCGTGAACTTTACGATGCTGCAAAGACAGAGATCAGAGACTACCTGATGGGGACTTCTGAAGATGAACTGGCAAGGAGCAGTATGTACGTCCTTCAGGGAATTACCAAACTAAGGCAGATCTGCAATTCACCTGCAATACTGAATAAGGATGTTTATTTTGGTGATGCGTCGGCCAAGATGGATGTCCTGATGGAGCAAATCGAAAATAAGGCAGCCCACCATAAGATACTGGTGTTTTCTCAATTTGTAACCATGCTCGACCTGATCAAAACAGAACTTGAAAACAGAGCCGTCAGGTTTGCCTATCTGACCGGACAAACCACCAACCGGGGTGCCGTAGTTGATGCTTTTCAAAACGATCCCGGGATAAGGGTGTTCCTGATCAGCCTGAAGGCAGGAGGGATAGGGCTGAATTTAACACAGGCAGATTATGTTTATCTTGTCGATCCATGGTGGAACCCGGCAGTTGAAAACCAGGCTATCGACAGGGCCTACCGCATAGGCCAGCAAAAGAATGTAATGGCCGTGAGGCTCATTTGTCCGGATACCATAGAAGAAAAGATCATGCTGATGCAGGAATCCAAAAAGGAGCTGGCAAACGATCTCATAAAAACTGAAGACTCGATATTTAAAACACTAACCAGGAAAGACCTGCTCGATTTACTGTAGTATGGACAGGATAATGAAATATTTAATACGAAGTATTTGTCTGCTGATGCCTTTAACCGCCGTTTGTCAGGATGGGCGGCCAGAAAAAGAACTCATCCCTTATGATGTTAAACGCATTGCCCGGATAACCGGCAGAACACTGCCGGGTGAAAACCTGCCCAACCCAAACCATACAGACGAATTATATGATCTTGGAGGCACCGATCTGGGCATAGCCTGGGAGATGGGTGGTGGAAAGACCGGCTTCTTTTTTGGAGACAGCTACGGTGCCGATTTCAAGGTAATCAAGGCAGGCGGACCGGGAAACGCCGGTCACTGGCGCTCCAATGTGCTTGGCATTTCGTCTGATAACCTGCTGGACGACGGCATAAGGTTTGACAGCATGTTCACAAAGAAACAGATAATCCACAGCTCCCATATCATAGATGGTACGGACAGTCATACCGCTATCCCGACAGCTGCAATTCACATAAATGGAAAAGATTATGTACACTATATGGATATACGAAAATGGGGAGAGGCCGGCAGGTGGACAACAAATTTCTCGGCACTTTACAGTTCATCAGATCAGGGTAAGAACTGGATACCCCATACTGAAATTCACTTTCGCGCAACCAGCAATTTTGCGCAGGCAGCCTATGCAAAACAGGATGGATATGTCTATATGGCGGCAACGATTTCAGGCAGGGCAGGAGCGGTTTACCTGGCCCGTTTCAAAGAAACTGATATGCTAAATCAGACAGCTTATCAATATTGGAACCGTTCAAACGGCTGGGTTACCAATAATGAAGCTGCTGCCACTGCAATTATTGATACCCGGGCAGGCGAGCTTTCAATTGTTTACCATAGTTTATATAAACAATGGATCATAACCTATCTGAGCGGAAAGCAGGAACTTGTAATGCGCAGTGCGGCCGAAATCACCGGACCCTGGAGCAAAGAACAGGTGCTTGCTACTTCAAAAGAATACCCTGGGTTATATGGTGCATTTATACATCCGGCTAAACTGAATGGCAGGGAATTGTATTTCATGATGTCGATGTGGTGGCCCTACAATGTATTCCTTATGAAAGTAAGTTTAAGAACTGCTGAATAATTGTTGCCTTCAGGACATCTTTTAAAGTATTATTAAAATATGCGCTTAAAAACCCTCATATTTATACTGTAAAGAATAAGAATCACATTCAGATGCAGTACCGTGAAATTTTAGATCAGCTTCGCACACATGTTTCAAACCTGTTTCAGTCTCACCAGGATCATAGGTTCATTTATCACAATCTGAACCATACGGAACAAGTAGTTGAAAATGCCGTAAGAATAGCCAACCACTATCAGTTATCAGATCAGGACTTTTTTATCGTTGTCGCGGCCAGCTGGTTTCATGACATCGGTTATTTCTTCGACTGCTCCCAGCATGAGAATAAGGGCATTAGCCTTGCTGCCGAATTTCTGAATGAAAAAAATGTAGATCAGGCAGTGATCGATCAGATCAGCGGATGTATTATGGCTACCATGATGCCTCAGAGACCCATTGGGCTCCTGCAACAGATCGTATGTGATGCGGACCTTTTTCACTTGGGCAGTGACAGCTTCAAAGAACGCAACAAATTGATGCGCAAGGAAGCTGAGGCCTTTTTTGATAAGAAAATTGATAAGGCCGAATGGAGGATAAAGACAATCGCCCTGTTCAAAACCCATCATTACCATACCGATTTTTGTCAGAACCTGCTAAATGCTAAAAAAGCACAGAACCTGGCTGAGATGGAGACTAAATTAATAACTCAACCGAAAGTGGACATAATCAAAAACCCTGAAGTGCAAGTCGCTAAGGAAGGAAACAAGAAAAAAGACGACAGACCGGAACGTGGTGTAGAAACGATGTTCAGAATCACGTCAACAAATCACCAGAGGTTGAGTGATATGGCCGATAACAAGGCGCATATAATGATATCGACCAATTCAATTATATTATCGGTTATTTTGAGTTTATTGCTGCGTAAACTCGAAGATAACCCTCACCTGATCATTCCTACACTGCTTTTACTGATCATTTGCGTAGTTACTATGGTGTTTTCAATCCTTGCAACAAGACCATCCATACCAGACGGAGTATTCACATCGGACGATATAAAGGCAAAACGTGTTAATCTTTTATTCTTTGGAAATTTCTACAGAATGAGCCTTCCGGACTATGAAAATGGGATGCACAAGCTGATGGACGACCGTGATTTTCTGTATGGAAGTCTGATCAAGGACGTATATGCTCAGGGTGTTGTTCTTGGCCGGAAATATCGTTTGCTTAGGGTTGCATACAATGTTTTTATGTTTGGTATTGTAGCTGCGGTACTGGCGTTTATTATTGCTTCTGCCCTGGTTACTATCTAATTCATATGCAAAAAGCTGTTTTCACTAACAGGGATTTAAGCTGGCTCGGTTTCAATGGCAGGGTGCTTTTGGAAGCCTCCAAAGATACAGTCCCGATCCTGGAACGCATTAAATTCTTATCCATATACTCATCTAACCTCGATGAATTTTACCGGGTGCGTATGCCGGTTCTGATGGCACTGGATGAACACAGGGCCGAATCTAATC
>DATFQH010000092.1:0-4734 GCA_035264385.1 Pedobacter sp. | reverse complement strand
GTTTGCGTTCCATAGAATAAGAATATGCACCGCCATCTATAAATACTTCTATCGAAGTTCTGTCGATGTAGATATCGGCAGTGATTTCCATACTCGTCATATCATCAGGTGAATAAAAAGTACCATTCACCAGGTTGAAATTCATATCATAGCCGAGCATCCGCTGCGCAAACAAATTGAACCCCGCATCAGTAGCATGCGACAGCTTGATTGTGGTTTTAATGCGCAAGCGGTCTGCGTTATAAAATTCCTTTAGTTTTTGGTTGGCATCATCCGATTTCAGGTTGGTCCACTGTTTCACAGGTTCAAATAACTGAGCGGTTTCTTTAATGGGCTGGCTGAAAAGGCGTGCCCCATTTTTAGTGCTGCGCAAGGTTAGCTCTGTTGGTAGCAGCATCATGTTGTTAAAAGCCATGCCCGGTTGTGCTACCCTTCCCCAGCCAATCTGGATGCGTCTTCCATCAGCCTCAGGAATGTTATTGTAAGTCTGTGCCGCATAGATCGTACCAGAAGAAAAGTAATATTTTCCACCCTCAGGCTTGAAGGTCTTTCCATCAAAAGAACCGATCATGTACGTGTTCGATGCTCCGTACATTACCCATTTTGTCTTGCTCTTGTCGCCGTCTATTGGCAGTTCGAACAAATCAGGACATTCCCAGAAACCGGCGGTATGGCTTTCATACTTCCAGTCTTTCAAATCTGCAGAGGTATAGATAGAATGGCCGTCACGTTCGTTAAGTACCATTACCCAGTGCTTGCCCGGTTTGTACCAGAATACCCTTGGGTCGCGTGTGTCCTTACTGTTCCATTTTTCCTTAGAATCTATCACGGGGTTTTTGGCATACTTGGTCCAGGTTCGCCCTTTGTCAAGACTATAGGCCATGCACTGAATTTGCCTGTCGGGGTTATCGACCGTATAGGCGGCCACCATCGCAGGATTACCCGGCTTTCCAAAACCCGAAGTGTTATCATAGTCAATCACTGCCGAGCCCGAGAACATCGTGCCTAGCTTGTCCGGATGTAAGGCTACCGGCAATTCGTCCCAGTGTACAAGGTCTTTACTTACCGCATGGCCCCAGGACATATTTTCCCATTCTCTTTCATAAGGATTGTGCTGGTAAAACAAATGGTATTCACCCTCATAAAATACCAGCCCGTTCGGATCGTTCACCCATCCTCTTTTTGTGGTGAAATGGAACTGCGGGCGATTGCGTTCATGGTATATAGAATCCTGCCCGGCAATTTTGTCGTCCTGGTAGATTTTGCTTAAACCTGCAGCGTCGCCATCATAGCTGATTTTTATGGTTTTGCCTTTATAAGCTGTCATGTCTGAAAATACCCAATATTCAGGTTCACCGCCAGCCAGTCTTATTTTGAATGCGCGTTCCTCTTTTCCGCCTATTTCAAATTTCATTTCCTTCCGGTCCACACGTTGTGATATCGGAAAGTTGAGGTAGCGTTTGCTGATCTTAATAGTGATGTCGGCGGCTGATACAGACAGACTGCAGCAAAGTACCAGTGCCAGGATAAAAGAAGCTTTAAAATTTAGTTTCATGTGTGTTGTGGTTTAAATATCTGGTTTTTAAAATCAATGTATTCAGAAAGATCATATGCCGGGCAGCCACCTTTTTTGGTAGCGATAAAGCCGCCCATGGCAATTGCTTTTTCAAGTGTTTCAATCGAAGCATCGCCGTTGTGATGGCTGGCTATAAAGGTAGCAAGGAAGGAATCGCCGCTGCCGATCGTGTCTTTTACCTTTACCTCGTTGCCCCAGGTATGGTGAGACTGCTTCGCAGTATAGTAAGAGGCGCCAAATTCTCCTTTAGTCACGATAACTTCAGGCACCCTAAAACGTTCCTTAATGAAATTTACCTTTTCCTTCTCGTTGCTGTATTTGCCATTGAACATAGATTGTACAATGTCCAGCTCAGCTTCGTTGAACTTAACAATATCTGCTTTGGTTAGCAGCACTTCCAATAAAGGACGGCTGATGAACGGCGGCCTAAGGTTGATGTCGAAAACTTTAATTGCCCCGGTATTGTCGAGCAGCTCGTAAAGTGTATTCCTGGTGGTCTCGTTTCTCGAAGCCAGGCTTCCAAAAATGAAATATTTAGCATTGGCCACCTGTACAGCAAGCTGCTTGTCTTCAGTAATAAAGTCCCAGGCAACAGGGGCAACAATTTCATAGGTCACCTCATTTCCATTGTTCATCCGGGCCAGTACCTGGCTGGTTTCATGCAGGGGGTCTGTCTGGAGCAGCTGTCTGCTGATGCCCCACTGTTCCATCAGGCCCGCCAGCTTCCGGCCATTATCGTCATCGCCGATGCGGCTGATCAGCGCTGTGGCAACCCCCAGTTTGTTCAGATGGTAGGCTACATTTAGCGGCGCACCTCCCGGCTGCGGGCCGTCGGGCAATACATCCCAAAGGATCTCACCAAAGCAAATTGCTGTCAGCGCCTGATCTTGTTTCTGTTCCATACCGTATGAATTTAGTGTAAAACAACGTTATTTTCTAATTCTTCAAGCGAACGACCTTTGGTCTCGGGCATAAAGCGCCACACAAAAATGAGCTGCAGCACCATCATGATACCGAAAAAGCAAAAGGTCACTGCTCCGCCCAGTGTTTCGGCCACATAAGGGAAGCCAAAAGCGATCAGCGCGGCCATTACCCAATGCGTAGAGCTGCCAAGCGTCTGCCCCTTTGCCCGAACCTGATTGGGAAATATCTCTGAAATGAATACCCAGATTACGGCACCCTGCGAAAAGGCAAAGAAGGCGATGAATACCATGATATAGATCGGGATAGCCATGCCGCTGAAAGTCTCCGTATAAAAAGTAAAAGCCACCAGGAAGAGCGACGCGATGAGTCCGGCAGAGCCGATCAGCATCAATACCCTGCGGCCAACCTTATCAATAAAGTTCAATGCCAGTAAAGTGAACGCAAAATTGATCAGGCCAATCCCAACAGTAGAAAGGAGTGAAGAATGCGCACCCAAACCAGCCATCTCAAAAATCCTTGGCGCGTAGTAGATGATTGCGTTGATGCCCGAAACCTGGTTGAAGAAGGCGAAAAGCATGGCGAATACCACAGGCTTGGTGTACTTACCCGAAAACAGGCTTTCGCTGTTTTTCTTATTTTCGCCCAGCTTATCTTCCGATCTTCTGATCGATTCGAGTTCCTGCTCACAATTCAGCGGGTTAATGATGCGCAGAATTTCAAGCGCCTTGTCATACGCCTGCTTTTTCAGAATCAGCCAGCGCGGGCTTTCCGGAATGAAAAAGATAAGGATCAAAAAGATCAGCGAAGGCACAGCCTGTACGCCAAGCATCCAGCGCCATGAATGTTCGCCGCCCTGGCTGATCAGGTAATTGGAGAGGTAAGAAATCAGAATACCCAGCACAACATTAAACTGAAACAAACCTACCAGCCTGCCCCGCCTGTCGGCCGGTGAAATTTCTGAAATATAAATGGGTGCCGTTACCGAAGAAGCGCCTACACCCAAACCACCAAGGAACCTGAATACCAGGAATACCGACCAATTGTCGGCAAGCGCCGTTCCGAGTGAGGAAAGCAAATAAGCGATGGCTACAAAATATAAAGTGTTTTTTCTGCCAAACTGGTCTGAAGGTCTTGAGCCAAGCAAAGAGCCAATAACGGTACCTATCAAAGCAATAGAAATGGTAAGTCCGTGCTCAAACACACTAAGGTTCCAAAATTGTTGAATTGATTTTTCTGCCCCTGAGATAACTGCCGTATCAAAGCCAAACAAAAAACCGCCTAAGGCTACTACCACCGACCATGCGAGTACGGAATTCTTTTTCATGAATGTTGTTTATAAATGGTTAAGAGGAGCAAGATCAGATTAAAACCAGCGCGAGTGTCATCAATATCATTTCAAATCCTTTAAAAAATGAATATATAGGTAACTATCTCATAAGTAATGTATTACCATCAATACCGAAAGCCACTCTGATGCAGACTTTAAATCCTGTTACCCCGTTCTTTAAACCTCGTTACATACAGATATGAAAGCCAGCCTCGTCAATTTTAAAATCAGGTATATATTCTCTAGCTTTAATGCGCTACACCAGATATTTCCAATCTATGACGATGCTGCGCATCCCCTTTCTGATTCTCATCTCTTGTATACTGATGGTTCTTGCCGGTTGTTCGGGTAAGCCGGAAGAGAAGGAGTATACCATAGGGTTTTCGCAGTGTGTGGGCTCCGATCTCTGGCGCAAAACCATGCTTGAAGAGATGAGGATGGAACTTTCCCTGCGCCCGCACAATAAGCTGATCTATGCTGATGCAGACAACAGCAGCAGCCGGCAGATTGAACAGGTACGCGACATGCTGAAGAAAGGTATCGACATTCTCATCATATCACCAAATGAAGCGATGCCGCTTACCGGAATTGTAGAAGAAATCTATAAAAAAGGTATTCCTGTGGTGGTAATAGACCGCAAAACCTCTTCATCGTTGTATACCGCGTATATCGGGGCCGAGAATTATCAGGTCGGAAAAATGGCCGGCCACTATTTGGTCAATACCCTGAAAGAAAAAGGAAACATCCTGGAGATTCTCGGCCTGCCCGGCTCTTCACCTGCAATAGAGCGGGAGCGGGGTCTGATGGATGCGATCAGCACACATCCGGGCATCAGGATATCCGGACAGCTTTATGGTGACTGGCTGCCTGAACATACAGCGAGGGAATTGCTCAGGAATAAAGACAA
>DATFQH010000091.1:0-41438 GCA_035264385.1 Pedobacter sp. | reverse complement strand
AAACGTTCGCTGGAATAGGTAGGGGCTACTAAGGGGCTCGCATTTGTCATGCTGATCCCGATCATATCCTGTTCAACAGCCATCAAAGCATGATAACCTGCGATCCCGAAATGATTTGAATTTTTTACAGCGACCCAACCGCTACCGTAGGTTTTTGCCTTTTCGATGGCCACCTGCATAGCGAAAGGAGCTACCACGAGGCCTAAGCCTCCATCGCCATCTATTGTGGCCGTAGTAGCGGTTTGGTGGACTATACGGACATCAGGTGTGGCATTGATCCGTTGTTTCTCCCAGAGGCGTACATAGCCGCTTAAACGTGCCACTCCATGAGAGTCGATGCCTCTCAGATCTGATTTCAGCAATACATCTGCGGCCAATACAGCATCTTTTTCAGGACAGCCCATCTTCAGGAAAACATCCTGTGTAAAGCGACGCAGATTTTTTTCTGTAAAAGTATAAAAGGTCATGTATGGTTAAAAAAAGATAACGGGTTATTTAGGCAAACAAGACAGTAAATTCATGATCGAGTGGTTTGAAGCCCGCTATCAGCGCGGCAATAAAATCATCTCCATACAATACATAAAGGGGAGCAATATTCAGCACGCGTTCCTGAAGTCCTCCGGATGGGAACATTTTGTCTTTCAGAGCCTCTATCTGCGATAATGAGGTTACATGTTTGCGCTTTTCGGCACGGAGCATTTTCTTTTCCAGAGTACCCAACAACCTCAGTGTTTTTGTCTTCGCTGCGTCGGCACTAAGCGAAAGTGTTTTGTCTATCTTATATGCACTTAGCTTGATCTGCTCAAAGAGCGCACTTACGGAACGTTGCTCATCTTCAAGGGCCAGTTGTAAAGGTACATGAGCCTTCACCCATTCATTTTTCAGCGTCTCAGTATCGCTAAACAAATCTTTATAGCTGATCCCTAAGATGTGCATTCTTGCCTCAGTTCTTTTGTCGATGACCTGGGCCGAATTACGCAGGAGCAGTATTGGAAAATCTACCTGATAATGGTCAAAATTTGCTTTTAGCTGCAGCCAGTAGGTCACCTCGGCACCTCCACCTATATAGGCGAGGTTGGGCAGGATCACCTCCTGATACATTGGACGCATCACCACATTCGGACTAAACCGCTCCGGGTTCTCCATGATCTCATTATGCAGTTCTTCCGCTGAAAAGCTGATCTCTGAATTCATTACCCTGAAAACTCCATTTTCCTTCACGATCCGCTCACGAAGGGCATCTGTCATATAAAAGAAGTTGATCTCCCGTGGATTGACCTGTGGCTTATAACCAGACTTCTCCAGTAAAGCATTGCTTTCACTAATGCATTTGAAGCTGTTTTCTTCAGTAATGTCACGATAGATCAATTCAGCAAATTGCTGTTTCAGCGCTTTCTCGTCCGCATCAACGCAAACCAGACCATAGCTGCCAAATAATGCGTTAACCAGCGCCCTAGTTGCATCGCAGAGTTTTTCATGACGTGAGTAGGCCTGTTCTGCCATTTCAGCCAGCTTAAGCCCATTCTCACTGATGCCCAGATAGCCTTTGTATGCTACCAGTACATCCTCAATGTCTTTAGTACTTAGCCGGCCAGTAGCTCCCGATGCCTTCTTGCTCCAGGTCAGCATTCTGTCCTCCACCTTTACATGGTTGATCTCCTCGAAATCGTGATCTTCGGTAGCCATCCAGTAGACGGGTATAAAATTATAATCGGGAAATTTAATCTTAAGATCTTCCGCAAGATTGATCGCCGTTACGATCTTATAAATAAAATAAAGCGGTCCGGTGAAAATATTGAGCTGGTGACCGGTTGTGATGGTAAATGTGCGTTCATCATCCAGCAAGCTAATGTTGGCCTCAACCAATGCAGGCATTTCCACCGACGAATACTGTTTACGCAATACGCTGGTTAAAAGAGGTCTGCTGGCAGTAAATCTGCGCTTCTCTATAGCTTCAGCAAAGCCCGCGTAATCGGGTGAATAACCGTAAAACGGGCGTAATTCCGGCTTACCTCCGATATATTCCAGCACAGCTGAAGAGAAGGCATTGGTTTCCTTGTAGGAGATGTATTTAGCGTGCATTGACACGAATTTAAGTTAATAAACTATAACTCATAGTTTCAAGCCTTTATTTTACAATCCGTCCATAGAGATCAAAATCTTCAGCCCTGTCAATCTTCACATTAACAAAGCTTCCATTGGCCGCATATCCTGTTGCGGCATCAATAAGGACCTCATTATCCACCTCAGGAGAATCAAACTCAGTACGTCCGATAAAAAAGTCGCCTTCCTTTCTGTCTACCAAAACTTTGTAAGTATTGCCTATTTTCTGTTGATTGATATCAAATGAAATACCCTGCTGAAGTTCCATGATGGCATCAACACGTTCCTGTTTCACTTCTTCAGGCACGTCATCAACTAAACTATGCGCATGGGTTTTTTCTTCATGGGAATAGGTAAAGCATCCAAGTCTGTCGAAACGGGTATCTTCCACCCAGCTTAGCATTTCCTCAAAGTCACGTTCAGTTTCACCGGGATATCCGCAGATCAGTGTGGTACGCATCGCAATACCCGGTACCTTATCTCTGATCTGATTTACAATGTCAATTGTTTTTTGCTTGTTGATACCACGGCGCATCGATTTTAGCATATTGTCTGTAATGTGCTGTAAAGGCATATCCAGGTATTTGCAGATATTCTCGCGTTCATTCATTGCATCGAGAATTTCCATAGGGAAACCCGAAGGGTAGGCATATTGAAGCCGGATCCATTCGATACCCTTTACATCGGAGAGTCTCCGAAGCAGCTCATCAAGATTTCTTTTGCCATAAATATCCAAACCATAATAAGTCAGATCCTGTGCGATCAGGATCAGTTCTTTTGTGCCATTGGCGGCAAGGATCTTAGCTTCATTTACCAGTTCATTCATGTCTCTGGAGACATGCTTTCCACGCATAAGCGGAATGGCGCAGAAGGAACAGGGGCGGTTACATCCTTCCGCTATTTTAAAATATGCATAATGAGAAGGGGTGGTCAGCAGACGTTCTCCAATCAACTCATGTTTGTAATTCGCACCCAGAGAATGCAATAAATTATTCAGATCGTTGGTGCCAAAATAAGCATCAACATTGGTGATCTCGGCTTCCAGTTCGGGTTTATAACGCTCAGACAAACATCCGGTTACTATAACTTTCCCTACCTTACCTGCATCCTTTAGTTCGCTGTACTGCAATATGGTATCGATAGATTCCTGCTTGGCATTGTCAATAAAGCCGCAGGTATTGATTACTACGATATCATCCTTGCCGATCTGGTTTGACTCGTGTACTACATCCAGGCTGTTGCCGCGCAATTGTCCCATCAGTACCTCTGAATCATAGGTATTCTTGGAACAGCCTAAAGTGATCACATTGATCTTCGGCTTCTTAACTGGAGCAACTCTGGATATGGTTTTTGTATTCATGTATTGTAATTAATGCTTTATGATAAGCTGTTATTTAAACAGACTATCAACAAAGGCTTTTTTATCAAATAACTGAAGGTCATTTACGCCTTCACCGACTCCGATGTACTTCACAGGAATCTTAAACTGGTCAGATATGCCGATCACTACTCCGCCTTTGGCGGTGCCGTCGAGTTTGGTAATGGCAAGGGCATTTACGTCTGTCGCTTCGGTAAACTGTTTACACTGCTCAAAGGCATTCTGGCCTGTTGATCCGTCCAGTACCAATAATATTTCATGCGGAGCACCAGGAACGACCTTCTGCATCACATTCTTTATTTTGCCCAGCTCGTTCATCAGGCCTACTTTATTATGCAAGCGGCCTGCTGTATCAATGATCACCACATCCTCACCTGCAGCAACCGCAGACTGTAAGGTGTCAAAAGCTACAGATGCAGGATCAGAACCCATTGCCTGGGCTACTACCCGTACGCCAACACGTTCAGCCCAAAGTTTGATCTGGTCTACGGCTGCCGCTCTGAATGTGTCAGCTGCACCCAGCACGACTTTCAGGTTTTCTGCTTTCAGTTTATGCGCCAGCTTGCCAATGGTAGTGGTTTTACCCACACCATTTACACCGACTACCATAATTACATAAGGTTTGTGCGCGCTGCCATATTCAAAGCTTCGGAAGTCGTTGCTGTTGTTTTCAGCAAGCAGCAACTGGATTTCATCGCGGAGTAAACCGTTAAGCTCAGAAGTAGAAAGGTATTTATCTTTGGCTACCCTTGCCTGTATCCTGTCGATGATCTTAAGTGTGGTGCTTACCCCGACATCAGAAGTAACCAAGACCTCTTCAAGATTATCCAGCACATCGTCGTCCACTGTAGACTTACCGGCTACAGCTTTCGTGATCTTACTTAAAAAACCTTCTTTGGTTTTCTCTAGCCCCTTGTCAAGAGCATCCTGTGCTTCCGGCGCAGTCTCCTTTTTCTTAAAAAAATCGAATAGACCCATATGAATGTTTTAACAAAACAAAAAAAGCCCTCCCAGTTTAAAGGGACGGCTTTAATATTATCAAATATTAATATTATTTTTTAGATGCGATAGCATCTGCAACGTGATCGTTGTGAACAATAACTTCTTTGAAAGAATAAGCACCTGTTTTAGGTGATTTAGTCATTGTAATAACTTTTGAATATTCTTTTCCTTTACCCGTTTTAAGGGTTGCAACTACCTTTTTTGCCATGATCTAAATAGATTGTGTCCAGTATATGATACCAAACGTATTACTTAATTTCTTTATGTACAGTTACCTTCTTAAGGATCGGGTTGAATTTTTTCAACTCTAATCTTTCAGTAGTGTTTTTACGGTTTTTTGTAGAGATATATCTTGACATACCAGGCATGCCACTGGTTTTATGTTCTGTACACTCTAGAATAACTTGTACTCTGTTACCTTTTTTTGCCATTTTCTTATTATTACGGTTGATTCACATCAACCTATGTTTCTACAAATATCCTTTTTTCATGAAGCGGTTGATCGCTTCTGTAATACCAATTTTATTGATGGTTTTGATAGCTGAAGTAGATACTTTCAGTGTTATCCAACGATCTTCCTCAGGAATATAAAATTTCTGAAGTTGTAAGTTGGGATAAAACTTACGCTTAGTTTTAACGTTCGAGTGAGAAACATTAAAACCTGTCATTGCCATTTTTCCGGTTAAATCACAAACTCTAGACATGCCTTGTTATATATTGTTAATTGTTCTTCGCCTTAATTTTTTAAGAGTGTGCAAATATCTGTAAAATATTTGTAATCATCAAGAAGGAGCATAAAATATTTTAAATTTATTGTGCCGGCTTAAGCCAGTTTAGGCTTCGGGGATTAAATTTATCATTTAATGCCGAAGAATTCCTGTCGAAAGTGAAAACTCGAAAGCACACGCCGAACGCCTAAAATAGATGCGGGTTGAAATGTGGCAGCTGACTGGCTGAAATAATAGTGTGGTTAAAGCATTGGTGTGTAACAACGATTGAATTTAAAATCAATTTTACTAAGTTTGGGTCTTGGACCTGAAATATAAACCTAGCGATGCAAATCACCTCAATTGAAAAATACAAAAAAACCTATCAACTAAGTGTAGACCAGCCTGAGCAGTTCTGGGCAGGTATAGCCGATAACTTTCTCTGGCGCAGGAAATGGGACAAAGTCTTGTCATGGAATTTCTCCGACCCGGATATCAGGTGGTTTGAAGGTGCAAAGCTGAATATTACAGAAAACTGCCTGGATCGTCATTTGGTGGAAAACGGTGATAAACCGGCGATTATTTGGGAGCCAAATGATCCTTCAAAAGATAGCATCACTTTAAGTTACAAAATTTTGCACGAGCAAGTATGCCGCTTTGCCAATGTGTTGAAAAAGAATGAAGTAAAGAAGGGAGACAGGGTATGTATCTATATGCCTATGGTCCCTGAGCTAGCCGTTGCTGTACTGGCCTGTGCAAGGATCGGTGCCATTCACTCGGTGGTATTTGGTGGTTTTTCTGCCAAATCTATCGCCGACAGAATCAATGATGCAGCATGCAAGCTGGTCATCACTGCAGACGGCGCTTTCAGGGGTAACAAACAGATCCAGTTGAAGGAAGTTATAGATGATGCGCTAATTGCCTGTCCGACGGTAGAAAAAGTAGTTGTACTAACCCATACAAGAACTCCTGTGTCGATGCTGAAGGGGCGTGACATCTGGTGGGAGGACGAGATTAAGCTGGTGGATACCGACTGTCCGGCCGAAGAAATGGATGCAGAAGACACCTTGTTTATTCTGTATACTTCAGGTTCTACCGGTAAGCCGAAAGGAGTCGTACACACCATCGGCGGCTATATGGTTTACGCGGGTTATACTTTCTCCAATGTATTTAACTATCAGCCAGGCGAAGTCTATTTTTGTACTGCTGACATTGGCTGGATTACCGGGCATTCTTACATCGTTTACGGGCCGCTGTCGCAGGGTGCAACCACACTAATGTTTGAGGGAATTCCGACCTATCCTGATGCATCAAGGTTCTGGCAGATCGTAGATAAACATAAAGTAAATATTTTATATACCGCACCTACGGCTATCCGGTCGTTGATGAGCTTTGGACTGGAGCCGGTAGAGGATGCAGATCTTAGTTCGCTAAGAGTGCTTGGATCTGTCGGGGAGCCAATTAACGAGGAGGCGTGGCACTGGTTTGATGAACACATCGGCAAAGGTAATTCGCCAATCGTAGATACCTGGTGGCAAACGGAAACCGGAGGCATCATGATCTCACCAATTGCATTTGTAACACCGACCAAGCCAAGTTATGCGACTTTGCCACTGCCGGGTATACAACCTGTGCTCGTGGATGAAAATGGTAATGTAATAACAGGTAACGGGGTAAGCGGCAACCTTTGTATCAAATTTCCATGGCCGGGTATGCTGCGTACAACTTATGGTGATCATGAACGCTGCAAGCAGACCTATTTTTCTACATACAAGGATCTTTATTTTACAGGTGATGGCTGCCTTAGGGATGAAGATGGCTATTACCGCATTACAGGAAGAGTAGATGACGTAATCAATGTGTCCGGGCACAGGATCGGCACCGCTGAAGTTGAAAATGCGATTAATATGCATGCAGGAGTAGTAGAAAGTGCCGTAGTAGGCTTTCCACATGAGGTGAAGGGCCAGGGTATCTACGCCTTTGTGATTTTTCCAAACACACATAACGATGCTGATCTGACGCGTAAGGATATTTTGCAAACGGTTACACGCATGATCGGAGCTATAGCCAAGCCAGATAAGATCCTGTTTGTATCGGGCTTACCTAAAACAAGGTCCGGTAAGATTATGCGCAGGATACTGCGCAAGATCGCGGAAGGTGAAACGTCTAATCTTGGAGATATTTCAACGCTATTAGATCCATCTGTTGTCGATGAAATTATTAAAAAGTCTCAACAATAAAACTTTTTAATGGCATTCGCTGTTCTTTAACTGCATAACCAATTGTAAAACATAAATTAAAGATCATGGATAAGTTAGAGTTAAAAGGAAAATGGAACGAAGTAAAAGGTAAAGTAAAACAGGCATATGCTGACTTAACCGATGATGATTTGAAATACGAAGAGGGAAAAGATGATGAATTGTACGGAAAACTGCAGCAGAAAACCGGCAAGACCAGGGATGAACTGGTAGACTGGATCAAAAGCCTGTAAGTAAAATATATGCAAACCTGAATGAAGGGCTCTGTCAGATGACAGGGCCTTTTTTATGCCTGTCTTTGTGCTGATTCATAACAGGGGCGTACCTGCTGCGCAAAACAGGGAACTTTTGCGCAGCAGGTACGCCAGGCACCGCAGAAGGACCGGAAATGAACATCTGACGGCTTTATACGGTATGTGCGGTATTTGAAGCCAGATTAACGAGAACAAAAAAAGGACCAGCCATTTGGCTGGTCCTTTTTGCAACTTGGTTGTCAGTGAATTTTGATTCTCTGAATTTGACCTTAATATCCAAAGATTTGCTCTAATGTCAGCTTATTTAAGATGCCAAATTTCTGCAGATCTTCTGGCTTTACTTTCTTTTCTGATGCAACAATACAATAATTGTAGGGTTTATTGGCAACATTTTGAGTATGGAATGCTTTGATTTCCTCAAAGGTCAAAGGCCTCAGCCCGTTGTACTCATCTATTCTTGAGTCGTGGTTTATGCCAAGTCTCTGATCGGCGAAATAACTCTGGATGATGTCGTCTTTGGTAACTCTGCTGGTCTCAATGGCATTCAGTGCATTGTCCTTGGAGGCCTCAAAAGATTTGTCTGCTCTTGGCAGATCATTCAGCAATTCGTTCATTCCAGCTACCGCATCGTTCATTTTGTCTGCCTGGCTGCCTACATAGGCAATCATCGCATAATCCTTATCCTTTTTATCGGGTGAGGAGTATACTGCAAAAGTCGAATAAGCTAAGGCCTTAGACTCACGGATGGTTTGGAATACGATTGAACCCATGCCTCCGCCAAAATAGCTATTAAAAAGATTGACCTTCGCTGAAATGGCAGGATCAAAAACACCGCTGTTTCTTACCCAGCGAATTTCGGACTGCACCATGTCGTAATCGGCAAAGTATACCTGGTTGGTCGTGTTATTGATATACGTAAACTGTTTTGCAGGAGCCGCTGCTGTAAACTCAGAAGGTAGCTTATGCAGCTTGCTGATGCCTGCGGTAAATTGTGCAGTTGTCTGCGGACCGTAATAGGTGATAGTGTGCTTATAGTTGTTGATATTGTGCAGGATATACAACAGTTGTGCTGATGTCATAGCCTTCACTTCATCATTGCTCAGTACAAAGTTGGCGGGGTTGCTTGGTCCGTATTGGGCATAGCTCATCAGGCCATTCAGGATCGCTCCCTTGTTGAGTTTGTTGTTCTCTCTTGATTTGAGAATACGGCTTTTAAGTTCCGAAAGTGCTTCTTCACTGGGCTTGCAGTTGGCCAGGATGTGTTCAACCAGGGTTACCGCTTTATCAAAGTTTTCCTGCAGACCACTGATGTTTATCGTCGCCACCTCATTGCCAACATTAATGCTGTAATTGCAGGCAATATTATAAAACTCTTTGCTGATTTGTTCTGCTGTGTATTTATCTGTAGCCAGGAACGAAAGATACTGTGCCGCATAAGGTTGAAGTTTGTAATTCCAAGCACCGGTATCGAATCGATAGGACATACGGAAAATGCTGTTTTCTTTATTCTGAACTGTAATTACATCAGCTATACCCGCCTTACCAAAGTTGAGGTCTTTTTTATAGTCCAGAAATTTTGGGGTAATCGGTTTCACAGGAGCAGCGAGAAGTGTTTTGGTGAAATTTGAAGTCTCTGTGGCATTGGTATTGACGGGCGTAATGGCAGGTTTGTCTACCTTCAGGGTATTTTTGTCCTCTCCCTTGTGTTTAAATCCGGCCACATAGTTGCTGGTGAAAAACTGCTTCGCAAAATCAATGATCTGCTGTTTGCTGATTTTAGCCATCCGGTCGGGTGCACTTAGTGATTTGTCCCAGTTGGTCCCGCGGTTCAGGATAAATTCATTGGTAGCCGACTCGACACGATATCCGTTATTATCAAAGGCTTGCAGCAGACCCAGTTTGCTGTTAGCCACGGTTGCTTTGATCAGACTTTGATCCCAATTGCCACTTTTAAGTAACTTAATCTGATCTAGCAGGAGTTGCTGTGCCTGTTCCAGAGACTGCCCTTGTTTGGGCTGCGCGGTCAGGCTGAATACACCGTAATCCTTCATCTGCTGATAGCCGGCACTGGCGCGCAATACCTTTTGCTGTTTGTTCAGGTTAATGTCCAGGAGGCCAGCCTTGCCGTTGGAAAGGATACTCGATATCAGGTCCAGCAGCAAACTTTTTTGTGTGTTTTGAGCGTAGCCTCTGTAGTTGAGTTCTATACTTTCAGCACTCGGTCCGTATACATCAACTTTTTGAATGTCGGTCAGCGGTTTTTCAGGGACAGGATTGTAAAGGTTCAATGGTTTTGATTTCATAAAGGCGAAGGATGCGTCTACCTTTCTGATCATTTCATCGGGGTTGAAATCTCCGGCCAGCACTACTGCCATGTTATTAGGTACATAAAATTTGTCGTAGTACTTTCTGATCTCAACCAGTGAAGGGTTTTTTAGATGTTCAATGGTGCCTATGGTAGTCTGCTGACCATAATTGTGCGTTGGGAAAAGCAACTCAAACATGCGTTCGTTTAGCTTCCAGCCGTCATTGTCCAGACCACGGTTTTTTTCTTCATATACCGCCTCAAGCTCTGTATGAAAAATACGGAAGATCGGATTGCGAAACCGTTCCGCCTGCAATGCCAGAAACTTATCGGTAGCGTTGGTCGGGAAATCTTCATTATATACAGTTTCCTCATACCAGGTGTGGGCGTTGGTACTTTGTCCGCCAATGGCCTTCATCATTTTGTCGTATTCATTAGCGATAGAAAAGTTTGAAGCTTCACCGGACGTTTTGTCAATCTCTGCATAGATTTCCTTGCGCTTGGCCGGGTCTGTAGTTTTATTATACCGCTCGTACAAGGCATCGATCTTATCGAGTAGTGGCTTTTCTTTTTCAAAATCCATAGTGCCAAATCTATCGGTTCCCTTAAAAAGGAGGTGCTCCAGATAGTGTGCAAGTCCGGTAGCATTGCGCGGATCTGTGTTGCTGCCTGCTCTTACTGCCATACGGAACTCTATAATTGGTTCCTTGGTGTTTTGAGAAAGGATCACCGTAAGCCCATTTTTTAAGGTGTAGAAGCGGGATTTCGTAGGATCTTTTGTTACATATTTGTAGGTGTACCCACCAGATGTGGCCGTCTTCCATTGATAAGCGGGTTGAGCCATAACGCCAGAACCGATAAAAAGGAAGCAGGCGAGCAACAGTTTGTTCTTCATGTCTATTAAGTTATAGGTCAAACTTAAATAAAACTGCTCAGGTTTTAGTTGAATTCTTGTTACTTTTACATCATAATCGAGCGAGCGGTCATATAGATGGCTTTTGCGTACCATAATCTTTTCCCAAATGAAAAAACAACAATCCAGACCCAATATTCTAGTAGTTAATGATGATGGTATTACTGCACCTGGTATCAAAAATCTGATTGAGGCCGTACAGGAATTTGGAAATGTAGTGGTAGTGGCGCCTGATGGTCCACAATCAGGGATGGGTCATGCGATCACCATCGGTAAGCCTTTAAGGTTTGATAAGGTAAATCTGTATCCGGGTGTAGAGATGTATAAGTGTTCGGGTACGCCGGTAGACTGTGTGAAGCTTGCGGTTAATAATATCTTTAAGGGCAAAAAACCCGATCTGTGTGTTTCCGGTATTAATCATGGCCTTAACAATTCTATCAATGTAATTTATTCCGGAACCATGTCAGCGGCTGTCGAGGGTGCGATTGAGGGTATTCCGTCTATTGGTTTTTCTTTGGATGACTATACCCAGGAAGCCGATTTCAGTCATTCTAAGAAATACATTAAGGCCATTTGCCTACAGGTGCTGGAGCATGGTTTGCCGGCAGCAACACTGCTCAATGTAAACTTCCCCAAGGGTGCAGATTTAAAAGGTATCAAGATTTGCAGGCAAGCCAACGCCAAGTGGGCGGAGGAGTTTGACGAAAGAAAAGATCCTTACGAACGACCATACTATTGGCTTACGGGAGTTTTCCAGAATAATGATAAAGGTGAAGATACTGATGTATGGGCATTGGAACACGGATTTGTGTCTGTGGTTCCTGTGCAGTTTGATCTTACAGCACATCATGCCATCCCGGTACTGAATACCTGGACATTTGATGTGCCCGTCAGCCATTCTCACACGGCTGGCAGTGGCGGCAGAAATATCACACCAGACGGGGCCTCATTAGGCTAACATATGAAGCAGGACCGGTTAAAGAATTCTGTATGGACTGGCCTGAGCATTGGTGTCACTGTGCCTGGGATATTACTCGTGGGGGCATGGTACCTAATGCACAGGTATGCTTTTTTAGCAAAGGCAGACTTGTTATTGGTTTGCTGTATATCGGTAAATGCCTTGCTGATGCATCACTTTTTTAAACAAGACAGAGACCAGTTGGGTAAGGGCATTATCAGTGCCACATTTTTGTGGGCCTTGTTATTCTTTTTCTATAAGATGAATCAGTAAAATGAAATACTATTTAGTTGCAGGCGAAGCTTCAGGTGATTTACACGGTGCTAACTTAATGAAGGCATTAAAGCAGGAAGATACTGAGGCAGGGTTCAGGTTTTACGGGGGGGATAAGATGCAGGCTGAGGGCGGAGAACTTAAAAAGCATTATTCAGAAATGGCTTTTATGGGCTTTACAGAAGTAATCTTAAATCTTCGCACCATTCTCAGGAATATGAAAGCCTGTAAGGCCGATGTAGTGGCTTATCGACCTGACGTGTTAATTCTGATCGATTTTCCGGGGTTTAATTTGAAGATCGCTGATTTTGCGAAACGCAATGGTATCCCGGTAGCTTATTACATCTCTCCAAAAGTATGGGCATGGAATCAGAAAAGGGTTCTGAAGATTAAAAGGATAGTAGACCATATGTTTTGCATACTGCCTTTTGAAGTCGATTTTTATGAAAAATGGGGAATGCAAGTTGATTATGTAGGAAATCCCTTGCTTGATGCCATTGCCCAGTTCAGTCCCGACTCTGAGTTTAAAAAGCGGTATGGGCTGGAGGATAAGCCGGTCATTGCGCTGCTGCCGGGTAGTCGCAAACAGGAAATAGAACGGCTGTTGCCAGATATGCTAAGTGTCGTTGCCAGTTTTCCAGATCATCATTTTGTTGTTGCTGCTGCACCGAGTTTTAATGAAGCTTATTACAGCCAGTTTATGAATTCGGAAAATATTACTCTGATTTTCGCTCAGACCTACGACCTGCTTTATGTGGCTGATGCTGCCGTAGTTGCTTCCGGAACTGCAACGCTGGAAACTGCACTTTTTCATGTACCGCAGGTAGTAGTCTATCGAGGTGGTGCGATCTCTGTTGCGATAGCCCGAATGCTGGTAAACATCAAATTTATTTCATTGGTAAATTTGATCATGGATAAAAAAGTTGTTACAGAACTGATTCAGGAAGACTGTAATAAAGAGCAGATCGGAACAAATTTACAGCAGGTTTTGCAGGGACAGAGCAGAGCAGATATGCTTTTGGATTACAGGGAATTGTCTGAAAAAATGGGCGAATCGGGAGCTTCAGAAAGAACCGCAAAACTGATTATTCAATATTTCAAAAACAAATAATTCCAGTGGTTGTTAGTGTGGTTGATCAAAATATTTTTATCCAATCAATTCTGTCTGTAGTTTTTTTACCCTATTTTTGACTCTGATAAAACGTTTTACTAAAATATATCTCCCTATATATTATGAAAGATAACCTTTGTTTATTATTAGCCGGCGCACTCAAGAAAAAGTATCTCCATAAAATCATCAAGCATAAAAACTCTCTGTGCTGATCCATAAAATTTGTAAAGGTTAAGCCTTTATAATTTCATCTGAATTTTCTCGTCTCATGCTGTATAAGCCAGGTAAATCCATGCCCTTTTGGTCTGGGTTGCTGCCCTGTCTTTACACATATCTGATTATTGATCTCTTTCTAAATTATTCGCTCAGGAATAAACGCTCGAGGATAGAAAATTAATAATTAACTATAAACAACGTCTATGAAAATTAAATTACTAACCGGTATAGGGATTTTTATTCTCTGTGCCAGCGGTATGCGGAGCAGTGGCGCAAGTCCTTCGGACATCGAGAGCACTGTCTTTGCCAGGCTGCAGGTCCTGCAGCAGGACACTACGAAAAAAGACACCACAAAGAAGGTAACTCCTTCACCTCAGACAAAGCCAGCGGCACCTGTCAGTCAGCCTTCCGCGGCACAGGATACAACGAAGAATGGTTTAGCAACAGGTATTGTGGTAGATGAAAATGCTCAGCCAATTCCAGGTGTTGGTGTCAAATCAGCTTCTGGAAAAGGAACAGTGACGGATGCTGCCGGTAAGTTCAGTATCCCTGTGACAGGACCAGCTGAAAATCTGACTTTTAGCTATATTGGATATGCTCCGATCACCAGACCTGCAGGTGCATCCAATATACCTCTAAGTATTAAGATGGTTCCGGCAGCGGGTGAAACCCTTAAAAATGTCACCATAGTTGGTGTCGGTTATGGTACGCTGGACAAAAAGGAAGTAACTTCAGCTGTTGCTCACGTAGATACGGCTGAGTTTAGACAAAGTGGCGCTAGAAGTCCGCTTGACCTGATTCAGGGAAAGGTTGCAGGATTGAACCTAACCAGAACCGGAGGCTCCAATCCAAACTCCAGTCCTAGCGTGCAGCTTAGGGGAGTTGTTTCTGTAACCGGAAGTGCAAGTCCATTGTACGTAATTGATGGCATTCCGGGTGGTAACCCTGATCTTTTACAGCAGGATGATATCTTGTCTGTAGATGTTTTGAAAGATGGTTCCGGAGCTGCAATTTATGGTACGAGTGCCAATGCCGGAGTAATCCTGATTACTACTAAAAAAGGTAAGCCAGGTGCACCTACATTAAATTATTCAAGTTATGTCCGTAAAGAATTCATCCAAAATCGCCTAGACTTTTTAAACGCTGCCGAATTCAGGGACAAGATCGCTTCAGGACAGATACAAGCTATTGACAACGGCGGAAATGATGACCGATATGACAGGCTGGTCAATCATGATAATCTTTCGCAAAATCATAATTTGTCTTTGTCAGGTGGCAGCGAACAAACGAGTTACCGTGCCAGTATCAACTATCGCGATTTGCAGGGAATTGCACTGGAAAATGGAAGAGAAGAGTATACCGCGAGAATCAACGTTAACCAAAAGGCGCTGGATAATAAACTTAATCTTCAAATGAATCTGGCTTCAAACTTTAATAAGGCCAATTTATTGAGTAATGCTGCTTTTTCTAGTTTTTACAATAATGAGCTTAGTGCAAGCGGCTGGGAGGAAGAAGCCACAAGAAATCCCACGATTCCGCTCTTCAATGCTGATGGTTCTTATAATTTTGAGGATCAGGGAACAAACCAATATGCCCGGTTATTCCAAAACACCAATTACCGCAAACAGCAGACGAGTTCTGCCGATTTTAAAGCGGACCTTGATATCGTTAAGGGGTTGAAAGGAACTGTGTTTGGTTCTGTTCAAAGAGACAGTTACGGGGATGGGGGTTATTCTCAATTGGCCAGTGAAAATTCCGTTGAAAATAGTGACTATCCGAGTGGGGGCTATGCTTTTAAAAATAATTTTCTGTCACAAAGCTTTGCAATTGAGCCAACACTTCAATACAGTACGATTATAGCAGAGAAACACTCGATTACCGGCCTGGCAGGCTATAGTTATCGTTATTACATAGAGGAGGGGGATAGAATCAATAACCGCGGGTTCCTGAATGATCAGTTCAATGAAGACAATTTGAATGATGGTAATGCCATCAGAGCAGGAAAGGCCGGAATAGGTAGCTTTAAAAATGATAATACGCTGATCGCATTTTTCGGCAGGATAAACTATGCACTGAACGGAAAGTACCTTGCTCAGTTTATCTTGAGGCGTGAAGGATCTTCTAAATTTGGGGAAAACAACAAGTGGGGTAATTTTCCTGCGGTTTCCGTGGGTTGGAATGTTTCTCAGGAAGGGTTCATGAAAAATGTCAAGTTTATAAATTACCTTAAATTAAGAGCGGGTTATGGTGTCACGGGTAATTCTGGGTTTCAGAATAATGCCTCAAGAGTGCTGTTAACCGGGGGTGGAAGATATCTGTACCCCGATGGCGAATACAGGGAGACTTATGGCCCGGGAAGGAATCCAAATCCTTTTTTGAAATGGGAAAGCAAACGGGAACTCAATATTGGTGCAGACTTTACTTTGCTGAATAGTAAACTCTCAGGTGCGCTGGATTTTTTCAACCGGACCACAGATGATCTGCTCGATACTTATAATACACCTCAGCCACCTTATGTGCAGACAAGCGTATACGCAAACGTGGGATCAATTTCTTCTAAAGGTATAGAACTGGCATTAAGTTACAAGGCCATTACAGACAAGGATTTTACGCTGAGTATGGATTTTACAGGCAGCACCATTTCAAATAAATTGGTTTCTTACTCGAATGACGTCTTCGCCGTCGAATACAAAACTTTTGGCGGAATCGGTGGAGCTGGAGATTTGGGTGATGCCATCACAACGTATGAGGGCGAAAAATTAGGCGTTTTCTGGGGTAAAAGGTTTGCTGGCTTTGACGAAACCGGAAAATGGTTGTTTTATAATCGCAATGGAGAAAAGGTGAGGAATGATCAGATCAATATATCTAAAGACAGAAATTTGACTGACCTGTCGCCAATAGGCAATGCGATCCCGAAATACTACGCATCTTATACAGCAAATATGACTTATAAGAATTTTGACTTAAGGGTATTTCTAAGAGGTAAGTTTGATTATGACATACTCAATACAACTGCATTGTCTTACGGAAATCCATCTATTTTGGGGATCAACTACTTGAGTGATGCTTTCACAAAATATAGTGAGATCAAAGACACTTATATGTACTCAGACTATTATTTGGAAAGCGGCACGAATGTAAAACTAGATGAGGTGACTATTGGCTACAGTTTCAAATTTAAGACCAAACAGATCCGTAACCTGCGGGTCTACGCAACCGGGCAAAATCTGGCCACCTTTACGGGTTACAGCGGTAACGATCCTGACTTTGTGCAGGATACGGGTTTGGGGCCTGGTATAGATAGCAGAGGAGCTTATCCAAGTACCCGCTCATTCTTATTTGGTGTTAATGTAGGTTTCTAATTTTAAATGATCATGAAAAACAAATCAATTATATATACGTCGGCCCTGCTTTTGTTCGGGACGATGATTGCCTGTACTAAACTCGATGAGAATGCTTATGATGTTATCCCGTCTGAGAATTTTTATTCTAATAAAAACGAGGTACTGTCTGCAGTGCTAAGGCCATATACACACGCTAATGCATGGGTTACCCCATCCGGACAGGACGGTTGGTGGCGACCTGCTGAATTGTCAGCGGATCAACTGGCATGGCCGACAAAAGGTCCTCATGGTGAAGATGGCGGTAAATGGAAAAGACTGCACTACCATACCTGGAATGTAGATGAAGGTGGTTTAAACAATGCCTGGACACTAATGTATGGTGGCGTAGGTTATTGCAATGACCCTATTGCAAACATCAGTTCACGAGATATTTCTAAAATGGGCATTACCCAGCAGGAAAAGGACGCTTACATTTCTGAACTTAAGTTGCTCCGAGCATTCCATTATCTGAAATTGATGGATCTTTTTGGAAATATTCCAATTGCTACAGAGCCTGCAGATCCTGTCAATCCAGTGTACCCCTCTGCCACCAGCCGTGCGGAAGTCTTCGCCTTTGTAGAGAAAGAGATCAAAGAAAATATAGATAAAGTTCCTGTGTTATCTAGAGAAATGCTGGGACGTATGTCTCAAGCTGGTGGATACGCAATGCTCGTAGAATTATATTTAAATGCTGAAGCTTGGACCGGAACTGCGCGCTGGGATGATTGTATAGCTGCCGCTGATAAGTTGATCAACGACCAGGCTGGCGGTCAGAATGGTGCCATGGAGCTGGATCCGAATATTACTGACCAGTTTAGAAACACGAATGACTTATCTAAAGAAGTAATTTTTTCTATTGCGTACGATTACGCCAAAGCGCAATTTGAGCCATCATGGACTGGAGAGTTCTATCATTTCGCACAACGTGATATTTATGGCGGTGGTAGAAATGGTAACGATGGGGTTGTTGTTGTTCCCGGTAACTACAATACTTATGAGGAAAATGATAAACGCCGGTCGGAATGGTTGCTCATCGGCCCGCAGATTAAATTTGCAGACGGCACCAGCCCGGTTTTAGGAACTGTGGAATATTCTGGTCAGCCTTTGTCGTTCGTAGATAATATCCGTAAAAACAAAACAGGATCTACTGTGTCAAATATGAGCGAAGGGGAAGAAAATAGCGGTGTAAGGTTTAATAAATATAAGCTCGGAAATTCCATTCCGGGTGTGGTGAATGGGCAGCGAGTTCAGCCAGATCCAAATTATAATAACACCGACTGGAATATTTACCGCCTGACCTGGATCTATTTTGCAAAGGCTGAAGCGTTAATGCGTAAAAGTGGAGGAGCAAATGCAGAGGCTGTTGAACTTATTAATGAGTGTAAAAAAAGGGCTTATGATGCTGACGTCTGGGCCGATCATGCTTATACTACATCAACCCTCACACTTGATGAATTGCTGGCAGAAAGAGGAAGAGAATTTATCTTTGAAGGTTTCCGCAGAGATGATCTGATCCGGTTTGGTAAATTTACCACAGCCAGCTGGTGGGATCACCAGCCTTCACAGCCTACGCGGTCCTTATTCCCTATTCCACAACAACAAAGGGATCTGAACCCTAAATTGGGACAAAATTCAGGTTATCCTCAGTAACAATAATTTTTGAATGTAAAAAGGCGATCCTAACGGTCGCCTTTTTACGTATACAGGATTTGCGAATTCACGAATACGATTAAGTAAATTCTTTTTATAAAGTGTGCGTCTATAACTTTTTTTTACTATTATTGATAAAGTAAAACGTTTTTCTAACCAAAGAACACATATTTATTATAATCATCCCTGTTTATTCTATGTATGTTTTTACGGAGCTAATTAACATTTAAAAAAATGAATTTTAACCGGACCAAAAACAAGTAACATGCAAAATCATTAAACAAGCCTTTTTTTTTAAAGACTCAAGGGATTTATATTAAGTCGTTCGATACTGAGCCTCTACTGTTTAATCATAGTAGAGCATTCATCAGAATTATCCTAAAACTTAACTAAATATAAAGCCGATGACAATTAAACAATTACTCATTGCGGGGATTCCTGTGCTCTGTTTTACAGGCGTATCATCCCTGGCCATTGCTCGAAATGCTGACGCAAACGTCAGAACTGGTTTTGGTAGTGTCTATTTCTTTCAGGCACAAAAAATTATTGTTACCGGGATCGTGGTTGATGAAAACGCACAACCCGTTCCCGGAGTAGGGGTCAAATCCCTCAAAACAAACAAAGCTGCTGTCACCGACGCTGCTGGTAAATTTAGTATCGAGGTCGAAAATGCGACAGAACAGCTAAGTTTTACCTATATCGGTTATACGACCCTTACACGAGCTGCCGGTTCTGGTGCAGCTCCTTTGAGCATCAAACTGGTACCAGCAGCCGGAGTCGACCTTCAGGATGTAGTCGTGATTGGGTATGGAACTTCCAGAAGGTCTGATCTGACCGGTGCAGTAGGGTCGGTGAAAGCAGAAGAACTTCAGGAGCGTCCTGCAGCTTCGCTTAACCAGGCACTGACTGGACGGATATCAGGAGTACAGGTAAATACAAATTCCGGAAGACCGGGCGGACGTGCGAACGTGCGCATACGCGGATTTAGTTCTATCAACTCTTCCAATAATCCGCTGTATGTAATTGATGGTGTTCAGCTTCCTGTAGGAAATCAGTCGCAGGCCAGCCAGGCAATAGATTACATTAATCCGAACGATATAGTTTCTGTCGAAGTATTGAAGGATGCCTCCTCAACGGCCATTTATGGTTCCAGAGGTGCCAATGGGGTTATTCTGATTACCACTAAACGTGGAAAGTCAGGTGACGGAAAGATTGATTACAATGTAGACTTCAGTGTACCAACAGTAGGCCCTAATTTCCCGAAAGTGCTGAATGCAAAGGAATATTTGGAGGTAGAAGATCTGGCTTACAAGAACATGGAAAAATATGATCCCGTGCGTTGGGCAGAAGGAAAATATGTTTCAAGAAATCCGGCACTAGCCAGAATAGACCCGAGATTGTTTGACAGCAATGGCAACCCCTACTTTGATACGGACTGGCTGAAAGAAGCAACACAGAACAAGTTATCACAAAATCATGAACTGGGATTTAGCGGTGGCAATGAACGGACTACATATGCCTTCTCTCTCGGCTATAGAGATGATCAGGGACTGATCAAAACGTCCTATCTGAAGCGTTATTCCGGAAGGTTCAGTATTGATGACCAGGTGAAAAAATGGCTGAAAGTCGGCGGTACACTGAGCTACACCAATCAAAACGAAAACATAGTCGACCAAAGTGACGAGGTTCCGCGGAGTATTGTTGAGGATTTTCCTTTTCTACCTGTACAGTACAGTGATGGTAAATATGCAGATAATAGGGATTACCCGAATGCTGAAGGGCGGTTTAATGTGGTTCACCGGTTAAATGATACCCGGTACTTACTGGGTACCCAAACCACGCTTGGAAGTCTTTATTCAAACATCACCTTTACAGAAGGGCTGGAAATGAAGACCATTCTTGGCGCCAATGTAGTTTCGCAGGAAAACAATGAGGTTACAGGTCGTACGCTAAACATTGGTGAACAGGGTTACGCCGCCGGACGAACCAGGAAAGAAGCTTTCTGGTCTATAGAAAATTTCCTGACTTACAACAAGCGCTTTAATGAAAACCATGCGTTGAATGCCTTGTTGGGTATTTCCTGGCAGGAAAGCAATTTCAACAACATTAGTTCTGAAGTAAGAGGCTTTGCAACTGACTATTTTCTTTACAACAACTTAGGGGCCGGAAGCTTAAATCCCCAGGTTGGCTCAGGGAAGTCCAGACAATCGCTCAATTCGTATTTTGGAAGGTTGAACTACACGCTGAAAGACAAATACCTTTTCACAGCGACCGGTCGTATGGACGGATCGTCCAAGTTCGGGGAAAACAACAAGTATGCATTCTTTCCCTCAGCAGCGATCGCATGGAGGGTCTCTGAAGAAGACTTCTTAAAAGGTAACAAGATTATCTCCAATTTGAAATTGCGCAGCAGTTTTGGGGTCACTGGTAACTCCGAGATCCCACCATATTCCTCACTTTCGTTGCTTGCTTCCAATTTCGGTGCAGTATTTAATGATGCCAGGGTAGTCGGAACCGGGATCAATAGGTTAGCCAATCCGGATCTGAAATGGGAGAAAACCACGCAGAGCGATATCGGAGTTGAAATAGGGTTCTTTGGTGGACGAATCGCGTTAGAATTAGATGCATATTATAGGAAAACAACTGACATGCTTTTGGATGCACCAGTGCCCCGTACCAGTGGCTATGCCACTATCCGGAAAAATATCGGGTCAATGGAAAACAAGGGTATCGAAGCAGAATTGAACACCACCAACATTGAATCAGAAAACTTCTCCTGGAAAACATCATTCAACATCTCTGTTAACAGGAATAAGATCCTTTCGCTGGCCACACCGGCCGATATCTTTGGTATAGGCGGTCCCAACTTCACCAATCCTACCAACATCATCAGGGTAGGTGAAGCTGCCGGTTCTTTCTGGGGGCTTACCCGTTTAGGGGTTTGGTCGGAAGCAGAACGTGCAGAGGCTGCAAAATTTGTAAGCTATAGAAACGGTAATACCATACTGCCCGGCGATATCAAATATCTCGACGTTAACGGTGATTATGCAATTAATGATGCAGACAGGACAATCATTGGTAATGGAAGCCCTGATGCCTGGGGATCATTTTCCAATACCTTTCGCTATAAAAATCTGGATCTGACTGTTGAACTGCAATACTCGGCCGGGGCTGATGTGCTCGACATGACATCACACTCCAGTGAAGACAGGGTCTCATTAGCCAATAGCTACGCTACGGTTCTAAACGCCTGGACCCCACAGAACCAGAACACCTATATCGCTGAAATCAGAGATACCCGCGCCGGTTATGTTACCAACGTCGATACTTACTGGGTAAAAGACGCTTCGTTTATTCGCGGGCGAAATTTATTACTCGGTTATACCTTTGCCAATTCCGTTGTGCAAAAAATGCATTTAAACAAATTGCGTGTATATGTTTCTGCCCAAAACTTGTTCCTGATCACCAGTAAAGAACTCAGGGGAGATCCGGAAACTACACCGACTGGCGGGTATGCCAACGACGGCAATAACGTATTCTCACAGGGAATGAACTGGCATAGCTATCCAAGGCCATCCATCTTTATGCTTGGCTTAAATATTGGTCTTTAATGCGTTTCATTTATTCCATGATTATGAATTCAACATTCAAAACAAAAACTACACTGATGAAAATTAACATAGCAAAACATATCGGCACCACATTCCTGATCGGACTGCTGCTGCTTGGACCGGGCTGTAAAAAATTCTTAAATGAAAAGGATCCTTCAAATCTTACCCCGGAAGATTTTTATACCATACCCGAACATGCAGATGCCGGGCTCGCCGCTGTTTACTCAAGTACCCGGTTTATCGGTGATGGCGCCGGGATTTTCTCTTCCAACTGGCAATTGCTGGAAGCAGTTTCCGGAACCTCTACCACAGAGACCGCCCAAAACTCCGATTTGAACAATCTGTATGGACTGGTTTTCGACGGCAATACCGGGCATCTCGTCAATTGGTGGAATGGGATTTACCGGGTAATCGCCCAGGCCAACCTGTTGCTTGAGAAAGTTCCTGGCATTCCGGATATGGAAGATGCCCACCGGAAAAGGGTGATGGGTGAAGCCAAATTTTTACGCGCCTGGGCATATTTTTACGCTGTCCGGTTATGGGGAGATGTTCCGCTGATTACGAAACCACAGACCATTAAGTCTGAAGATTTTTATCCAAAGCGAGCCACCGCAGAAGAAGTTTACACATTGATTGTAGAAGATCTTATTGCGGCAGAAGAAGCGGATTTGCCTTGGATGGACAAATCAGGACATGTAAATCTGGCGGCAGTGAAATCGGAGCTAGCTCTCGTGTATCTTACTATGGCCGGCCAACCGCTTAACAAAGGTAACGGTCACTATAGACTTGCTGCAGACAAAGCCAAGGAAGTAATTACTTACGCAAAGGCAAACAGCGCACAAATCAATTTATTCCCTACCTATGCGCAGGTGCATGACGAAACTAAGAAAAACGAGCTGGAACACCTCTTCATGCTCCAGTATAATACTGTTGTCGCCGCCAACCCTATGGACAATATGTATCCAAATTTTAAGCCTGTAACCTATAATGGTGCATCAGGTACAGGAAGTACGGTGCCGACTAGAGAATTTTACAATTCTTACGAAACCGGAGACCTCCGCGCGATAGATAGAGAAGGATATTTTTACAGTAGTTATTTTACCAACGGCACCGGCGCATTATTTCAACTGGGTGCTCCTTACATTTTCAAGCACTTTAACAGGGCCGCGAATGGATCATCCGGAACAGTGCCCACGCGCAGAAATAACCTGAATGTGCCTTTGATCCGGTACGCTGAAGTTTTGTTGATTTACGCAGAAGCACAAAACGAAGCAGATGGCGCTCCTAATGCAGATGCTTATGAAGCTTTTAAGAGAATACGAGACCGTGCGAAGTTGGTTACGCCAGGTATTGGCACCTACAACCAAACCTCGTTCCGTGAAGCGGTATGGAGGGAGCGCTGGCACGAGCTGTGTTATGAGCAAATCACCTGGTTTGACATGGTAAGACTCAGAAAGGTTTTCAATGAAACGACTAAAGGTTTCGATAATTTTGTAGGGCATGTCAACCAAAGTTCAAAACAGCCTTTGCAAAGCAAACATTTGTTGTTTCCATTGCCAAGACCTGAAATGCAGAACAATCCAAACCTTACGCCTAACAATCCTGGCTATTGATAAGGGATCTCCGGATTAACATTCTCAGAGGCGGTTGCAACAAGCAGCCGCCTTTTTTTTGACCATATTTCCATTCAAAATACATTGTCTTAATATTGTTATTGACCATCCTGCAAAGGTTTATTATATTGCAGTACTAAAACGATTTAAACAAACCAAATATCCCCTTATGTTAGGTATAAGGGAGCACACACACAACACATGAAATCGAAACTTACTTTTTTCACACTTTTGTTGCTTGTCCAGACGGTCCTCGCGCAACAAAAAGACCTGGTTAGCTATGTCAATACGCTGCAGGGAACAAACTCAAAGCATGAGCTGACCAGAGGGAATACCTACCCAACTACTGCGCTGCCTTTTGGCATGCATACCTGGACTCCTCAAACCGGAAAAAATGGAGACGGCTGGAAATACCAATATTTTCTAGACAAGATCAGGGGCTTTCAACAGGCACACCAATGCAGTTCATGGACACGCGACTATGCTGTATTCTCTTTGATGCCCATGACAGATAAACTGGTGGTAGATGAGAACAAACGTGAAGCTAAATTCAGCCATGCCAATGAAGTCGCAAAGCCAAATTACTACAAGGTAAAATTCGACAATCAAATCACCACAGAGATTTCTCCTTCTGAACGAGGTGCACATCTTAGATTCAGCTACCCCTCAGGAAAGAGAAGCTTTCTCGTTTTAGACGGTTACAACAGGATCAGTGGTCTCCAAATCCATCCAAAAGAAAAAAAGATCACAGGTTGGGTCAATAATGGAGAAGGTTTCAAAGCAGGCTGGAAAAGCTATTTTGTCGTTCTGTTTGATCAACCGATCAAAGCCTACGGAACTTGGGAGAATAAACAAAATACCGTAAATGCAGACTCGCTGGTAGCAGAAGGCAGGGGTAAAGGTGCCTACATCGAGTTTAACGCAGGAGCTAAAGTTCAGGTGAAGACCGCCTCGTCCTATATCAGTGCTGAACAAGCCGAACTCAATTTACAAAGAGAACTTGGAGCAGACAAATCGCTTGAACAAACAAAAGCGAAAGCAGCGGCAGTCTGGAATAAAGCACTTGGAAAAGTACAGGTAGAGGGAGGCTCCGAGGAAGACAAAGCTACATTCTATTCCTGTATGTTCAGAGCAAGTCTTTTCTCCAGGAAATTTTATGAGCTGGATAAAGACGGCAAGCCTTATTATTTCAGCCCTTACGATGGTAAAGTGCATCCCGGCCACATGTTTACCGACACCGGTTTCTGGGATACTTTCAGGGCCCAGTTTCCATTGAATGCACTGATCCAGACTGAAATGCATGGTCAGTATATGCAGGCAATGATCGATGCCTACAAGCAATGCGGCTGGCTGCCTTCCTGGTCCTTTCCAAGTGAAGGGGGAAGTATGATCGGTAATCATGCCATCTCTTTATTTGCTGATGCTTGGGCCAAAGGCATCAAAACATTTGACCCTAAGGAAGCTCTCGAGGCTTATTATCATGAAGCCACAAATAAAGGACCATGGGGGCCTGCCAATGGCCGTGATGGCTGGAAGGAATATTTTCAGATGGGTTATGTGCCTTATCCGAAATATCGTGAGGCTACTGCGAAGACACTGGAATATGCTTACGACGACTACTGTGGCTACCAGCTGGCAAAGATGACCGGCAATAAAACCTATATGGATATATTCGAGCGCCAGATGTACAACTATAAAAATGTGTACGATCCATCAACTCGTTTCATGCGTGGTAAAGATGCCAATGGTGAATGGTCAAAGAACTTCGATCCGATAGAGTGGGGTGGCCCCTTCACTGAAGGCAATGCCTGGCACTGGCAGTGGTCAGTTTTTCAGGATACTAAAGGTTTGATCAACCTGATGGGCGGTGATAAGAACTTCACAGCCAAACTGGATTCTGTTTTTACAGAACCCAATAAGGTTAAAGTCGGCAGTTATGGCGGCATGATCCACGAGATGACAGAAATGGTAATGGCCAATCTTGGTCAGTATGCGCACGGCAATCAACCTATCCAGCACATGGTCTATCTGTACAATTATGCAGGAGAACCCTGGAAGGCCCAATACCATGCGCGCAACGTAATGAGTAAACTCTATGATGCTTCAGAAAACGGGTATCCCGGAGATGAAGATCAGGGACAAACCTCTTCATGGTATGTGCTTAGTGCCCTTGGCTTTTATAGCGTAACACCAGGAACAGGTGAATATGTACTTGGAAGCCCAATGTTTAAAAAAATTACCATAAACCTGGAGAACAATAATAAATTTATTATTGAAGCAAATAACAATAGTAAGGAAAACGTTTATATTAGTAGTGCAGCCTTAAATGGAAAGCCCTATTCCAAAAATTTTATCACCCATAGTGATATTGTAAACGGAGGAATACTTAAACTTCAAATGAGCAATAAACCAAATATCGAAAGAGGTCTGGCAGACGATGACAAGCCTTTCTCTTTATCAAAATAGAACCATGAAAAGAAGAATTTTTTTACAAAACACCGGTCTTCTGGCTGCCGGAGTAATGGCCAGCAAAGTTTCATTTGCAGCAGCAGAACCTGAATTCCCAGTAGTGAGGGTTGCGGCAGCAAAAAGACATTTTCAAAGCAAAGCAGTTGAGTCTGCTATAGCTGAATTTCAAAAGAACGTAAAAAATAAGGAGCTTGGATGGCTGTTTGAAAATTGCTTTCCAAACACGCTGGATACCACAGTTACGCATACAGAGGTAGGTGGAAGGCCAGATACTTATGTAATCACTGGTGATATCGATGCTATGTGGCTGCGGGATAGTACTGCGCAGGTGACACCATATCTGCCGTTGGTGAAAGGCGATAAAGAGCTGCAGGCACTAATTGCTGGGGTGATCAATCACCAGGTGAAGTGCATTAGAAAAGACCCTTACGCAAATGCTTTTTATGGCGATCCGAATAAAGTCGGGGAATGGAAAACCGATATGACCGACATGAAACCAGGGGTGCACGAGCGCAAATGGGAAATCGATTCACTTTGTTACCCTATTCGTCTGAGCCACCACTATTGGAAACTCACCGGAGATGTTTCTCCTTTTGATACCAGCTGGAGAGACGCCATAGCAATTATCATAAAAACCTTCAAGGAGCAGCAGCGAAAAGACGGGCCTGGTCCGTATAGCTTCCGTCGCGAGACCACAACAGCTACAGATACAGTTCCTGTAAGTGGCTTCGGGTATCCTGTGAAACCTGTAGGACTGATCTGCTCTGTATTTCGTCCAAGCGATGACGCTACAATTTATAATTTCCTGATTCCTTCCAATTTCTTTGCAGTAGTGAGCTTAAGGCAGGCCGCAGAGATCCTGGAAGCTGTAAATAAAGATAAAGCACTTGCAGATGAATGCAGAGCACTTGCTGCCGAAGTGGAGACTGCATTGCAGAAACATGCAGTTGTAAGTCATCCTCAGTTTGGAAAGGTTTACGCTTTTGAAGTAAACGGCTTTGGCAGTTTCAACATCATGGATGACGCCAATGTACCGAGTCTGCTTGCACTTTCCTATCTTGGTGCGGTAAAGCCTAATGATCCTATTTATGCCAATACAAGGAAGCTGATCCTTTCTTCCGAAAATCCTTTTTATTTCCAGGGAACTGCAGCAAAAGGAATTGGTAGCCCTCATACCGGTATGCATAAGATCTGGCCTATTGCAGTTGTAATGCAAGGGTTGACCAGCAGCAATGAGGAAGAGATCAAATCTTGTCTGCAGATCCTTCAGAAATGTCATGCAGGTACTGGTTTCATGCACGAATCGTTCAATATGGACAAACCTGAGGATTTCACCAGGTCATGGTTTGCTTGGGCAAATACCATTTTCGGAGAATTCCTTTGGAAGATTTATAAAGAAAAACCGCATTTATTAGCCTAAGTTTTAACCTATATAATGTGGGCTGCCCCAAAAGGGCAGCCTTTTTTTAATGTTTTTTAACTAAGTTTATTGAAAAAAACCATCTGATGCTCAGGCGCTCTGCTGTGATTTTGATATTAATGCTGGTATTTACTGCCGCTTTGCGCGCCCAGCAAGCAGACAGTTTGCTGCTCAGCAATTATTTTGCAAAAGCAGATGAGTTCATGAATGCTGATCGATATGATTCGGCCCAATATTATCTCAATAAGATCTATAAGAAGGTCACCTACCGGCAGCCTTCTCTTTTCTCTTATCTGCTTACCAGCAGACAGGCCGAGATCTATTATTATAACAACCTTCCTGAACTCGGTGCACAGGAAGCTGCCAGGGGAGTAGGTATCGCCAGATATCTGAATGATGATATATTGAAAGGTGACGCCTATAATTTTGCAGGATTATTCCATCTTTTGTTAAAAAACCACAATGCGGCGATATCAAGTTTTAAAAAGAGTATTTCGCTAAAGCTTTCGCCCCCTTATCCAGAACATTACCTGGAGCTGTCCAAACCGTATCATTTTTATGGAAATCTGGCGGAGGTCTACGAAATGATCGGAAAAATAGACAGCGCGATTTATTATAACAGATTATCTATCAAGGAAGCGCTCAAGAGACATACCCCGAGAGGATTGTCGACTTCCTATTTAAACATGGCTAATGCATTTCTGAAAAAACCCAGTACCGACAGCGCGCTTAGATATTATACCTTATGCAGAGATGCAGCAATGAATAGTGGTGATTTTGATGTCGAGCTATGTGCCTATGGAGGTCTGGCAGCTTGCGCGTCGGGCCGGAAGAAGTATCAGGAGGCTGAGCGTCACCTAAAGACAGGATTCGATCTGATCCGTAAATATCCTCATGTAAACAGTTACTACGCACTGATATTTTTGGAAACTGCTATACCGATATACCAAACTTCCGGGAATTTTAAAATGCAGGCGGAAGCATTGGATTTGAAAACGAAGGTGCAGCTCGCTACGCACAATATGAAGGATGCTCAGATCAAAACCATCCTTTCGGCTGGCTTAAGTAATGAAAGCCGCATTCTCAATCTCGAAGTAAATAAAGTGAGGCAACAAAAAGACCTGGCAACCACAAAATTATATTTCATTACGGCGCTGGTATTGCTGATGGCTCTGGCATTTGCAGCTTATTTTTTTTACAGCAGGCAAAGACTGCGGCTGCTTGGCATTCGTAATAAAATCAGCCAGGACCTGCACGACGAGGTGGGAGCTACCCTCAGCGGAATAGCTTTATACGCCCATCTGGCACAGCAGCAAAGCAATGAAAATCAGTTTTCAAAAGCTTCAGAATCACTCCACATCATCAACAGCAATGCAAAGGAAATGGTGAAAAAGCTAAGTGATATTGTTTGGGCAGTAAATCCGGCCAATGACAGCTTTGAGCAGCTGATGAACCGACTCGAAGAATATGCAATGGAGACTGGCTTGCCTAAAGGAATTGTTACCAGAGTAGTGCGCGATGAGCAGTTGCAGAGTATAAGATTATCCATGGAGGTCCGGAAGAATATTTACCTGATCTGCATCGAAGCATTGAACAATGCCATCAAGTATAGTATCTGTCAAACCATCCAAATTGAAGCCCGGGTTATGGGCAGTAGCCTTAGTATACTTATTGCTGACGACGGCAAGGGATTTGATCCCGAAACAGCGAAGAAAGGAAATGGACTGAACAATCTGCGGAGCAGAGCTGCAGAGATCGGTGCTGAACTCAAAATATTACCTGCACGGCCAGGAACACGTATTGAGTTGATCTGTAAAGTCGCCTGAAGTCCGCTCAGGAGGCCACAAGAGGGTGAAAGAAAAAATCACCCAATGAGGTATTGATAACCTATTGATGGTAAGACACTTTTGTAGTGTAAAACTCATCAAAATGAAAACATCTAAACTCACATTGCTTACGGCATTACTAATTATGATCGGGCTCTCTGCCCAGGCACAAGAAAAGTATACTTTTGGTATCAAGGCTTCTTTTGCCTCAACAAAATTTATTCTAAAAGGACTGGAAGACGCTGTCAATTTCAAAAACTCCAGTCGCAACTCCTTCATTGCAGGAGCTACGGTAAACTATAATTTTAATGAGAAGGTCAGTCTGCAATCGGGGTTGTTTCTTGCAAAAAAAGGAGGAAATTTTGAATTCAGTGGCGAGCCGGTTGAAGAAGAGCAACCTGAACAGCTAACAGATAGCTTTTCAAATGCAAGACAAAGCCTGGGGCTTCACAGGGGAGCTATGCTTGCCAGCCATATAGGCGCTGATAAAATTTCCGCATTGCCTGAAGCAGATCAGTATCTTGTTTCGGCAAAGGTGCAAGCATCTATCCTTTATCTTGAAATTCCTCTTAACTTCATTTATACGTTCAGTACCAGCGCAGGCAAGTTCCATCTTGGAACAGGACCCTACTACGCACTTGGCCTGAGTGGAAACATTAAAACTGAAATTACTGTGATGGCCGAGGGTCACCAGACAGATGTAACAGATGAAAAAGTAAAATTTGGAAATGATGAGGACTCTGATTTTCGAAGACATGATTTTGGTGTCAACTTCCTTGCAGGATATCAGCTGAACAATGGTATATCTATCCATGGAGGATATGGCCTGGGCCTTTCCAATATTGCACCAAACTCAGGCGATGAAAGCAGTATTAAGAACAGGCTGTTTTCAGTCGGATTAGGATACTCATTTAAGTAACGATCAGAAGATTTTAATAAATTAGGCACTCATCACTTTAATTGCGGATAGCCGATGTAAATGATCTGTGGCAACCCATAAAATACACTACGGGTTACTTCGCACAACCACATATTCAGTTGTATCGGCTCTCCTTTAAACGTGTCCATAATGTAGTCACCACCCCCTTTGGTCTTACCTCGGTCAGCGAGTAGCCTGAGAGTATCTGCTCCTGCAAATGGTTCGTTACCCATCTCAAGAAAACACTCCTCAGCTTCCGCAGAAACAACATCGAGCATTTTATCTGCGCCTTCTACCATTTCCAGTTCTTCTGCCGGCCCTTCCCATTCGGGAAGATCCAGATACCATTTGTGCGCTGCGGTTTTGTAAAACCTGAATGTCCGTATCAAGATAATGAGGATTAAATTATAGCCAAACCAATTACTAATGCCAAAGTGATGAAATTGTTTGTTAATAAAGACTTAATTTAAAAACAAAACTAACATTATTGTCGCAGGCGTAGGCGTTTTCACTAATATAGCCACCACAGTATCAATTAGCAAGTTACCTGATGTAAAAACCACCATCATCAAGCGGGTCAGGAGCAAGGATTACAGAGAAACAGGATAAGGTTCATTTCTTAACTTAAGTGAACGAGTTATAGCATCTCGCCAACCCACCTTTGCATTATCGTTTAACACGTATTGATATGCAGAAGAAAATTTTATGGTTCGGCTTGATTTTAATGATGGCAAGCACGCTACAAGTTAAGGCTCAATATGCCAAACAAGACACTACGTATAGAAAGTATTTTATAGGCAGTACCTTATTTATGATAGCTAATGTAGTAGCTGATAATAATCCGCCTGGTATGGTTTATCTGAATTTAGGTTATCGCATTACAGGAAAGGATGCAATTTCACTTGAACTAAAAACTTGGAAATATGCCTGGCCAATTGGCGTTCCTTATGGAAAATCATTTGAAGCAGAAGGAGAAGGGTTTCCAGGTTATATTCGTGAATACGGAGTTTCACTTAACTATCAAAGATTTTTATGGAAGCATCTTTTTGCTCAAGTTGACGTGATGCCCGCCTGGCAAACCTTTGTAAATGATAACGGTAAGAAGATTGACAATGGCTTTCAAATCTTCAACACTTATTCCATTGGTTATCACATTAAACTTTTCAAAGATAGGTTTTTTTTTCAACCTTCAATAGCAATCACCCATCGTCCTTATCAATCAACAATGCCTCATTCGTTTAAACAGGTTGACGATAGATGGTCAAGACTCTTCTTTGGGCAGCCGGGATTGCATTTTGGATATAATTTCTGGTAACCCTGCTAAGGTTAGATGTATATTTCGCTTCACAAAGTGCACTTGCGTATATTTCACTGAGTAAAACTAAGAAAGACGATGGATTTGTTAGTCGCGAAGTGTCTAATCAAAGACAGAGTAGTCTTTCATGAGCAATGCCGCTTGCTTAAAGCCAAAAATGATGATAGAACGAACTGTCCGCAGTTTCGGTAAAAGCAAGCACGGGCATTCGTTCACCCTAAGATACTAAAGACCCGACGATGCCTTACCCTGTTGTAAGCAGCAGAATTGGGAGAGGCATTGTTTGCGTCTGAAATGGTCGGCAAAACCTGTTATTAATTACAAGCTTAAAGGCAAGTAAAGATTGCTATGACGCTATTAGTGATGGGCGTACTGTGAAAGTTATTTGTCGGCAGACTAGGACAAGAATTGAGTATCGAAATACTAATAGCGATTAACCCAGTACTATTTTGGCTTCGTCGTATCTTCTGTCATAATGAAATACCTCGTAAACTAATCTGGCTAGAACAATTTTAATCTCCAACGCATCTTTAAAACTGGATAAGCTGTAATTATAGACCCAATGTTCATTAACTAACATAAATCCCAGAGCCTTAAATTTATTGACATCCGAAAGGATATACTGGTGATTATCGGTTCCATCGTTGTCGTAACCTAGCTGAATATGGATGGTATCTTCGATTTTGGTAAAGCCAACATATACTTCCGGAGCAGATTTGAAGTAAAATTTAAAACCGCTAATTTCGTCGTTTACGAGACCGAAGATCGCATCATCAACCTCTTGACTGTCGTATGAAGGCTTGACTGGAACACCTTGTAGTTCGAGGATTTTGTTTTCACGCTCGCTTATATGGCGTGTCAGGTATTCATCGCTCCAGTATTTGGTACCTGCCATCATCCTTTTAAAATAATCAACATACATCTGCTGTTCACTTATACTACTGTATAACGGATTTTGAAAGTTCTTGAGCGTATCTAACGTCCGATTAATCTTGCGCAAAGCTCTTTGATGATAATGCGCATATTTATAGTCCGCTTCTTTAACATATTCGGCTATCTGTTTTTCCAGTGCCTCTTTCTCTATCTCATAAGATTCAATTGCTTCTTCAAGATCTGATTTCATATAAATATAGCTATATTATAAATATAGCTATATGCAGCAACAACTGCAACGACTGCATAGTGCTTTGCATTCGATCGGTATTATTCAGATTTTAAAATTTAAAGTCGTCTTGAGAAGATAGAATTGTAAATCATAATGCCCTTTTATCTTTATCAGAACCTATTTACACATTTAATTTGCAGGGTTTCCAAATTTGATTACTTTTGCCCCACTCAGGTAATTCACGGATTACTTAGCCACAGGGGGGATTAGCTCAGCTGGCTAGAGCGCTTGCCTGGCAGGCAAGAGGTCAGCGGTTCGACTCCGCTATTCTCCACAATAATAACCAGCCTTTTAGCTTTAAAACTAAAAGGCTTTTTTATTAAACCCGAGTCTACATTAAGTTCTCCGCTTATTTGACCGAGATCGCTACCTCTGTGCCGTTCTTAAGCAACCGGTTGGCAATCACTCTTCCGTTTTCAGATACCATCAGTCTGATTTGGTCTTTTTCGCGTTTTAATTCTATATCTATAGTGCTATTAAAGGCCTTGATTTTTTTTAATTGTAAATGGTTCCATTTAGCAGGAAGATACGGCCGCAAAACGAAGGAGTTAAAACCGGTCGGTTCCATTCCCAGCATGCCTTCAGTAAAGATGCGACAGTAGAGTGCGCTTTCTGCCGAGAGATGTGCCATGCCGTTCTCCGGCCACGCTTCAACTACATAAGGCACACGAAATCCCGTTAGACGGGTCGTTGAATACGAACTCAGCCGCTCAAGAGCCCTGTCTGCGGCGCCCGCTTTAAAAGCGCCTCTAAAAGCATAAAGAGTACCCCTGTCCCAAAAGACTTTGGCTGCGTTTTCTTCTTGTTTTAATTCGGTAAGAACACCGTTGGATGACCACAATTTATCAAACAAGGCATCCAGCGTACCATTTTTCCGCTGGTCAATACCAACAACCAATGGAAGGCATATCCAGGCTCTTAAAGTATTGTTCTCTTTGTAATACTTATAAGTATCCAGGCCCTCCATTTTTGCACCGAAGTATTTTTCGATGGCTTTCGCTAAATCTTTGGCTCGTGCCTGATAATCAGCGACCAGCGATGAAGGCTTTCCCATTGCCTTTGCCAGCCTTCCTGCCTGCACAAGCGCACCGTAATAAAGTGAGGAGGTAGACAAATTCGCTGATCCGGTCGGAAATCTTCCTTCCAGTTCATCACTTTCAGATGCCACGACTCCTTCAGCAGTTACCCGTTTCCGGCTGTACTCCAGGCACCAGTTAATTAAAGGCCAGATTTCCTCAGCTTTTTTCCTGTCGCCTGATGCAAGTAGGAAATGAGTTGCGCCATAGGCAATCATTGCCGCGTCTCCACGATCATGAGCGCCAAAAGGAAAGGTAACGTCCAGCTCAAATGAAGCCCATATTTTTCCTCCGTCTTTGGGTATGTTGTCCTGAAAAATCCGGTAAGTATTCATCGCCGCCTGTACTCCCGTCTGATAGCCCAGGTAAGAAAAAAACGGACCGCTGTATTCTGCCTGGTCATTGGCCCAAATACCCACGTAGTAACTGCCACCACCGGGTGAATGCACCAGTCCTAACCGCGACCGGAATATACTCTCGGCTGCCCTGATCTTCGAAAAATAAAACAAGGTGTTAATTGTGCTGTCGGGAGATACAAGCACCAAATTGTTAGACACGCTGTCCAGAAACAGGTCCCGCTTGTGTTCTGTGTCCCCTAATGATTTTTCCGGCTCAGGCTCATCATTGAGTCTTGCTGTGAAGAAGATTCCGAAATTATACTGCCCACCAGGCTGGATAGTGACCAACGGCTGCGCATCTGTGTGTATACTTCTATGGTACTGTCCATGAAATCCTGCCTCATTCTGAACCAGCTCTGTAGCACCAATTGCAAGGATTTGTGGTTTTGAGTCTATATTAATCAGCGTCCATTTCTCAACAAAGCAGCGTTTTTCCATAGACGGAAAAAAAGTCCTGACCACCTGGATTCCGTCGCGCTGCTTAAAATAAAAGCTGATTTTGCCATTGATACGGATGGAGTCCAGCACACCAGTTTCGTACCTTTTTTCTCCAATGGTAATGACAGGTAAAACTTCATCTTTGTACTGCGAACGAAGGTAAGCCCTGTACATGGACTCATTAGATTTGCTGTATTTCCGAAGCTGAGGAAAAATGATATCTCTGGTAATTTCAACCTGTTTTTCTTTGCTAACCTTGTAGCCAATAATTCCTGAAACCATCGAGCCTGACATCTCTAAATTATCATCATGGGGCAAACGATTTTCTTTCGTAAGGTCCCAGGTAATTCCACGGTTAGTATTCGTATGCCAGAATATTTCATTTTGCTGGCTCAGATCCTGGCCTGTTACATGGCCGGTTATGCCGGTGATCAGCACAGTAAGCAGGAGCATTGTCTCTTTTGCTGCGCACCCGGCTTTCGACAGTTGAAATAGAAGTTTGCTTAGATTCATACAAGAATTGGATTTGGCTTACCGAAGGTAACAAATTATCAATAATACTTATTCGTTCACATGATGCCTTCAAGATACTGCATTTGGCAAACAGAACATTATCTCTGGAGTCATATATCTAAAATCCCACGACTAGTGATCTGTTTTAAAAACAAAGGTTCCCCACAGAAGCGGTGTAAGTTCGGCTTCGCTGGCCAGGTCTGAAGTGAGGCCGGTCGATTTATTGTTCCAGTAGAGCCTTTGCATGGTTTGAAAACCATTGCCGCGCAAAATGCCGATGTCTCCCGTAATGCTCTGTCCGGCTTGTGGCAGCAGGCGAAGCAGGCTGAGCGGAACACTCAACTCGTAGTTTTTACCGTCCTGCCCCAGAACGATTTGCGCGCTGACGTTTTCTACGCGGTCGATCGTTGTGGTTTTATTGATGCCCAGACCCGAAATGAATTTGGTCGGTTCGCCTCGGGCCTCTGCATCCTGCCTGCGGTAGAGCATTGCTGTCGGCTTGCCATCAATGCGCGCAACCAGAAGGCGCTGTCCGCCTTCAACATTTCCTAACATTAAATCGAGTCCTCCACCGGTTTTAAACAGATTGGCTAAAGATTCCGGAGTGTTGTTCAGCAGGGTAGCGTCGTCGGTTTTCCAGGCTGCGAACAGACGATCGCCCGAAATGGCGAGGGCAGCCGAGGAGTGCTTGTCAATACTTACAAAATCAGTATCCTTCCACTCAGTCAGATACCCGTCAGGAACAGGAGCCAGATTGACCATCGAAACAGATAGGGGGCCTTGTTTTTGAGCCTGCTGTCGGGCAGATTCCCGTTGCACAAAATAGGCCTGCGCGTTTTCCAACATTCCTGCCGATACAGTCAGGACGGATGGGGGCAACCGTCGAATTCCTTCCAAACTGTCCAGTCTCATGATGCTGGAGGTGCCAGCGGTAAGGTAAATGTTGCCGTCAGCAGTCTGGGAAATCGAGGGCCAGAAGCTCTCTTCCTGCAAACTGTAATCATTCATTTTCCGGTTGTGTTGCTGATCTGGCGCATTAAAGGAAGCCAGACGCGAGTCTTTGAATAGTGTAGTCACAAAAAGTCCATCGGCTGTGAACAAGTACACATTACCCTTGTTGCCGTTGAGCGCCCAAAGAGGGCCAGCGTCGGAGTTTTTGGGTGTAACGAAATTTCCCAGCAAACGCGTAGTACCCAGAAGTTGACCGGGATGCTCGGGCAAGGGTGCTTCATGGCTGGCATGAAGTCCATGCCATACACTGGGATAACTCCATTTCACCACACCGTTCTGCGCGCCACCAACTCCATGAGCAGAGAAAGGCTTCGGTGCGTTGGTCAGCACTGTCCAGCCATTTGTCGCTTGAATCACCTGGTCGCCGCCACTGGAAACCGGGTGTTGCGCGCCTTCTGCCAGTACTTTGCCGCTGCTCAAATCGTACTTTGGTGTGCCTTTAGCATCGATGCTAATGGGTGCAAAACGCATAGCCTTGTTATTCAGGCGTCCTGCGATGAAAGAGAGATCGTGCATGATCGTGATACCTCCGGGACCTTCTTCAGCAATTGAAAAATCGACCTCAGCAGGCTGAACCTGAGCATCGCCGTTCAAGTCCGACCATGTGAAAGTAAGCTGGTCGCCCCTGCGGTATGCTTTTGGCAACCGGGTGCGAAAAGCAGCGGCGTTTGCAGATTCCAGAGGCGCCGGGCCCGTGTTGATCCAGTCAAAATCAATGTTAGGATCAACGCGGCGAACGTTGTGGCTGGTGCCCCGCAAATCGCCATAGACCGACCCGGCAAAGTAATGACCTGTAATTCCGCCGGGTTGCTTGGCCTCAGGCGTAGGATAAAGCCGGCTTGACGGCACAATTTCGCGTGGCTGGCCAGGACTTTCCCAGAACAAGTGTGCCTGTGCGCCCGACTGGTTCTGATAGAACTCCATGGTGATGTCATAGCGCTTTCCCGCTTCGAGTGTAACCGTTCCGGAGTCTTTGCTGAGGCCTTTTTCCTCCCAATGGTCAATTAACTTTTTGTCACCAATCCACAAGCGTACCCCATCATCCGTTATGGTGCTGAATTTATAGGTTTGACTATAGCGTGGCGAGATTTGTCCCGTCCAGCGCACATAAAAATATTTATTGTAGTTTGGGAGCGCCCAAGCCAGGACACCCCAGCCGGAAACACTGCCAAATCCGGCACGTGGTACCGCGACGTTCTTTTCCATCGTCCAAAGGAATCCGGCCTCAGCGCCGCCCGTCGGGTTGTTGTTGAATACATTAGTCAAATGCTGCCGGCCATTGTGATAGAAAACAGTTTGCGGTTGCGTCGATCCGATTGCACCCTGCGGCAGGTTTGCCGGGTTCCAGTCTCCACGGGAATACACATTGGTTAACCGGTCGGTGCGGGCCTTCCAATCAAGCTCGAAGGTCATACCGCCACCCTCGCCGGCATAATGGAAAAGGTTCCTGTCGCGGGGGTCGAGCTCGCCACCGCCGCCATATTGAGAGGGGCCGTAAAAGGCATTGACCAATTTTCCTTCACGCGTCCAAACGCTCAGTCGCTTAGGCGTAAAGTCGTTCTCGGCAACCCAGAGGCGATTCAGGCCGTCAATCGAAATACCGGCCGGATTGTTCATATGATTCGGGTCGTACAACCCGGGTTGTGGCTTTCCGCCGCGCCCGATAGACCTTATGTATCTGCCGTCCGGAGCAAACATTTTGACCTGATGCGAGTTGCCCAAATCGCTGATAAATATGTTGCTTTGCGCATCCAGGGTCACGCGTTGCGGATCTTCAAGATTTTTAGTGATGACTAACTCAGGCTTCGCGAGTTTAGTAGGGTCAGCAGACAGCGTATACCGGATCAATCGCGTTCCTGAAATCACCAGCAAACGGCCCCTGGAGTCAAAAGCAACACCTCGCGGATCGTTGATTGAAGCAGTCCCCAGCGGTTTGTGAGCACGGGCATCTACGAAAAGTAATTTACTGGTTACCGGCAAACTGGCGATGATTAAGCCATTGTGCACGGCCAGGCCCGCAATGCCACGTTGCGCCCCGTATCCTTTATCTGTAAGGTCGGGTGTACCGGCCGGGAACTTCCAGGTCGGTTTCAGCAGCGGCCTGTCTTCACCAGTGCCCATACGCGCGTCGCCGCCTCCACCCTGCGACTTAGGCAATAATTCAGTAAGTCTCAGTTCGTCATCCCAGGCCACCGCCGCATAAGCATAAGTTCCTTCCACAGGATTTGATCCTGCGTCTCTCGCCAGTTGAGTAACCCCGGTCCAGGCCCCACCAACCCAACCCTGACCCCACAGCTTATTGCCCAGGGTGTCCATCCAGGCCAGTCCACTACCGCCTTCACTCACCCAACTGCCGGCCAGCATCTGGCCTCCGGCGATGGATTTGCCGCCTCGTTGTGGGGCATTCTTCTCTGGCACCCATAGAATCGCTGAAGGCGGCGTGTGGTTGGTCAGCCATTCGCTCGATTTTTCGCCTGTATACCACGGCGGTTTCCCATGCGAGTACACACTCATCTCGTATCGGGCCTCAATTTCAGGGCGAACCAGACCTCGTACAACGTACTTCCCTGGTTTTACCAGTTTACCGGTTACCGAGGACGGGGTGCGGCCTAAATCGTCGAGGCCATCCCAGTATACGATATTGTTTCCTGCTAAAAACGCCGTCTCGGAAATTAAATTTCGTACGCGTATGCCATGTTCATCTTCTATCACCAGGGTTACAAAACCAGCTTTTTCCAATGTAAAAGGGATAGGAATCGGTGGGTGACCATGCTGAACTGCACCGGTTTGTGCCACAGCCTGTGCTCTGGTAAATCCGGGCCCGCAGCTTAAGATGCACACTAAAATGGCTTTGCAAATCTTTTTCATTTTGGTTTCAACAACTTGTATGTGTTATACTAATAAAGATAATTGAAACTTTTTAAACCCAGACTTTTTAATAGTGTGCTTTACGCATTAACCAATATTAGTTATCCTTAACACACCTTATTGCAAGACCGGCTGTCTTATATTCAATGCCATCACCATGATCTGCGTGATTGTTCATGATGTTAAAACTTCTGCCTGCTTCCAATGAAAACTGATCTGAAGTCCAGAACATTGCTGCCTTGTGCATCAACTGGTAGTTTGCAGGACCGTGGCAAATGCCACTTCCAACAGCTGCAAACCCATTTTTATTGGTTGCGGAGTTGGGCATTTCCCAATATTCGGTGCCAGTATCTTGGAAATCATCAAAATTGAGGTAGTGGTTGAGTTCTCTGACTTCTTCTGCAGTAGGAATATGCCATCCCACAGGAGCCAGATTGCGTCCGTCGTTTACGGCGTGCCAGTTGTATAATTTCCCGTAAGGAACGTTGTTTTTCGGATCTCTGTTGTAATAAGTATACGCACCCTTAGTCGCTAGATTCCATGAATCGTTGTCAACCACATACGGTATAAGCTCCCCATTGCGGTAACTAGTAACACGCAGATTATCTGCCATCCAGGTTTTGTTGCCGATCTTTATGGTTCTGTAGCCATTGCCGTCTACATCGACCATTTTTCCATAGTTGAATTGTCCTGTTTTAAAGTTGACCTGTTTGCCATACGCCGTTCCTGCTTTGCTGGTCGCATACGCCCTGTAGTAATAGGTTGTGTTTGGTTTCAAAGGCTTCATCACAAGTTCATAAGTTGGAGTTTGCAGGCCAGCATCCGTTTTGTTGTCTGAGGTAGTTGGGTTTTGTGATGTGCTCCAGCAAAGACCAGAGTGAAGAATGTCGCTGCCACCATTTCCAACAATCGTCATGGCACCTTTGGCATAGTTTGGAAAAAGTTCATCTATCGCATTCGTTGTAACTGCAGGTAAATTGGCTTTACTAGAAAATTCAATCTGATTACCATAAGCCGTACCCTTGCTATTTGTAGCATAAGCCCTCACAAAATATTTGGTGTTGATGGCAAGGCCGGTTATCTCCGAATTGAAAGCACCGGTTCCCCCTCCGTTGCCAATTTTTCCATTGTCTATGGTTGGCTCTGGCGATAAGCCCCAGCATACGCCCTTTTCAGTTACCGTAGCATTGCCATCAAATGTAACTTCTGCAGATACCTTCGCACTGGTAGATGTGGTATCTGTGATGGCGATCGTTTTTAGTCCCGGCAGCACAACCGTGGCTGTAAGCAGCGTAAAAATTTTAAAGCGGTAGCGACCCTTAATTAAAATATCCTCAGCTTCAGCATTGACGGCTTGCAGGTTGAAATCGCCATCAATCCAAAAAACCTGTTTGCCCGATTCTATATCAGCTTTGGTGATTTTGGTAATGTTGTTTTTATAAGCGTTGGATGTAGGGGCTATCGATATATAATAGTCGTTTCCGCCCGCTGTTTTGGGCGCCCTAAAACTAAAATGGAAGGCTTCGGTATCATATGCATAACCTATGAACGGCTTGATCGGGTAGGCGCCGGTTGTTTTCTTTTCTACATCACCGGAAAATGCCGGGAAAGCGAAGCTGAATGTAGCTTTGGTAGAAGCTGATGTGGCAAACACACTGCCAAAAACCTCGCCAGTTTTAGCAGAAAACGAAATCTCCCGGCAATCTACGCGAACGCTTTTAGCTCCGCCTATTTCATATTCTATATATGGAAGACTGTTGTCGGGTTCTGTGCCGCTAGGGCCGTTATTTTCTGTTTCGGGATTGCTGCCGCTTTTGCTGCAGGCGAAAAAACACATTGCAAGAGCAATGAGTACGACGTGTAAGTGTTTTGTCATGCGTTAATCGAGAAGAGGGGGTTAATAATTAGACTGTAAAGTTCGGAATAATTTATGACAGATAAAACAGCATTTCGCCCCTTATCTGTCTACCAGCCATCAATTTGCCAGATTAATACTAAAATGAAACGCTTTAATTTTTCAGTGCCGCTATTTTGACATTCCTGATTCCGGATTTTTCTGATCTTAACAAGAGCTTTTCAATCTTCAGATCTGGTTGAAAGGAAATCATAGTGCGCTGCCCCGCAATTTCTGTGTCGATTAAGGAGCCACCAAACTTATCTTCATATTTAACTGCTATGCGAACGGTAAAAGGCTGATCAGTGCCGCTCAGGTTGTCAATCGCGTAATTACGAGCGCCGCTTGTAGCACCGCCTTCACGTAATGACTTCTCAGTACCTGAGAAATT
>DATFQH010000090.1:0-2345 GCA_035264385.1 Pedobacter sp. | reverse complement strand
AGTTCCATGTGTGATAAAAATCGAAGTTTACAGCCCTTTTCACATAGCTGATCCATTCCTCCTTCTGAGATATTGTAATGACATGCTTCATATGACATAATTTGGGTGGTTTATTAAATATTTCTCTTTGGTTAACCGCATTATGTAGTGTCTTTCTTCTTCCCGGACACTTACAAATCCCTGCTTCTTATAAATTTCAAATGCAGCATGATTGTTAAAATCTACCGCCAGGTTGATCTCGCTAAGGCACATTTCGAAAAAAGCATAATCCAAAATGATTCTGGTTGCTTCTTTTCCTATCCCTCTCCTCCAATATTGCATATCACCTATGACAAGATGAAATTCTGCGCTCCCATCTTTAATGTTTATCAGATGTACATTACCGATATAATTGTCATTTTCGGTCAAACAGATGCCAAATCTCCTTTGATCATCCATTTTCAATACCTTTGTAAGCCAATTTTCTTCTATCTCCTGAGTAATACTTCCGGCGAGATTGAAATTGGTAAATTTCCACACTTCAGCATTGTTTCGCCAATGGTAGGAAACATGGGAATCCGCGATAGTCAACGGCCTCAAATAAATGCTAGTATTCATAAATGCTGTTTTAATAGGTTCAGGATTCTTTTCATATCAGAATGGGTGTAACGGTGGTCTATCGGCAGGGCGATGAGATGTGTGGTCAGGTAATTTTCATACATTTTCCTCGTAGTCCAGTCAAGGACATTGGGCCAGTACGTCGCTACATATATCTTTTTTTCCTGCAATTTGGTTCGAAGTTTAGTTGACGACACCAATAGCGGATAAACCATTGGGCCATTAACAGATGAAGCATCAAAGGTGTAATCGTTATAATTCACCAAAAAATCATGCAAATACATAAAATTGGAATTCCTTCTGTATTTGCAGACTTTATAATCGATCCCCGAAAGGATTCTTTGCGACAGGCCCGACATTCTCCGGATCGGATTATTGGCCAACGCATTGTTGTTGTTAATATAATCCTGATATCCACTTTCGATTCCTGTGTCTATACTCTTGATCAGATGTGAGCATCGTTCCGTAGATATGTCACGCTCGAGTTTAAGACGAACAGGGCTATCAGTGTTAAGATATGAACCATCAGGAACACCAAAGAACTTACGACAGGAATAAAATGTATCCAGACCGGCTACCGGCTCGGAAAAAAAAGCCTGAGAATTGTCTACAATAAGATTTTTAAACTGTTTACTAAGTTTTACTATGGTATCTTGTTTCAGTCCAAAGTAATTGGTGTACAAAAAACACTCAGTCGATCCGACTTCGAAATCAAGAACCGGATCCATCTTCTCATTAATGGTATAGAACTGATATTGGATACCTAGTCTTTTAATCGGTTCCAGAATCACCTCACACGTAAAATACGGAAGAAAAATAGCGGTGTACTTTTTTACTTTTAGTATATATTCAAATGCATTTCGTCCGGTATTTAGTTTTAGGAATAATGGGTAATATTCTTGTCCGCTTTCTAGTTGTAGCGATAGGTAACCTCCTAATGATTTCATTCTTATCTATCTTAATAGTTATCCCTGACCTTGTTTATACATCCTGTTTTCCAGGGGCTGATAATATTCATCAAGGTTTGCAGGCACTCTGGAATTATACCCAAGCAGCTGCTTCAGGTCATCGCTTAGATATTCTTTAATATCGTAACCTAAGAGTCGCGGGTAGTCGAGTTGTTGCTTAAAAAATGGCTTCGTAAATGCCATCGTCAGTGCTCTCCTTTGAAGATCAGTGTTATTTTTTCCAGCTGCGTGCCATAAATTTGAATCAAAAAGCACGACACTTCCTTTCTTAGCCACAAGCCGATCTGCATGGTCATAAAAATATTGATCGTCCGGTTTAGTGTCATGTTTATGAGAGCCTGAGAGAAAGTAGGTCGCCCCATTTTCAATTGTGAAATCGTCCAGCACAACCATCATTTGTATCATAAGCTTTAGATCCCCGGTGAAGGTCCTGATATCTCTATGCACTAACTGAAGGTATGGTTTGGTGTCTTTTACATTAATTACTGCCCCAAGCGAGTTCAGGATGTAATTTCCGGCTAAAAAATGACGGATGAATGAGTCACAGCATTTCATTTCCAAAAATTTCAACGAGAAATTGCCGTATTCTACTAAATGATGTAATGTCCCGGCCATGTTGGTGCCTATACCGTTATTGACCTGCATCCAGCGCCTGAATTCGTAAGCTGCAGGCAACGCATCGTTAATCTCATCAATAAATTCCTCAGGCAGGGCGTCTTCAAGAACAACCCAGCCATATGCTTTGATGGCTTCATCAAAAACAGCAAGGTCTGCATTCCT
>DATFQH010000089.1:0-2153 GCA_035264385.1 Pedobacter sp. | reverse complement strand
CTGCTTTGGGGACGCTACGCGCAAAATAAATCTGAATTGATTGATGACACAAAACATACTGTGCTAAAAGCTGCCCATCCTTCTCCTTTTTCAGCGTATAATGGATTTTTCGGCTGCAGACATTTCTCTAAAGCCAATGAGGTACTGAGCAAAGAAGGGAAAAAACCGATCGACTGGCAGATCGTTTAGTATTCCAAAGGAACGATGGGCTCTTTTTTGGTAGTGGACATGATCATCATGGTCTGAAAAGTCTTAACTACTGAAATCTTACTGATCTTGTCCATAATCAGACGTTCATAAGATTTAATGTCATTCACATAAACCTTTAACAGGAAATCTGCCTGACCGGTTACGTGATGGCACTCTGTAATTTCTTTGATCTGGTTTACTTCGTCCAGGAAGATCTGTATCGTATTGTTCTTGTGAAAATCGAGTTGTACCTGTATAAAGGTTTTGATTCCGAGGCCGAGCTTTTCTTCGTCTACAAGGGCATGATAACTTTTAATAAAGCCGGATGTTTCCAGTTTACGAACCCTCTCAAGGGTAGGCGCCGGAGATAATCCGATCTCCTGTGACAGTAGTAAATTAGTCATCCTACCATTTTCCTGTAAAAGTTTTAAGATTTTAAAATCTGTTTTATCTAGTTCTGATGCCATGTTTAATTTGAATAATCCTCAAAGATAGAATATAGATGCAAAAATCACCAAATTTTATTCTATAAAATCTATCATACTTTATACTTTATTTTATAAATAATTTTTTAGATTTGTCTAAATTTTTAGTTAGACAAACTTAAATGCAGTCGTTCACAGAAGAAAACTACCTTAAAATAATCTATCACTTATCGGGAACTCCGGATATTGCCGTGCAGACCAATGCAATTGCAGAAAGAATGCAGACCAAAGCTGCATCAGTAACTGATATGATAAAAAAACTGGCTGATAAGAAACTGGTGGATTACGTAAAATATCAGGGGGTGAAATTAACTGCGCCGGGTAGGAAGACAGCTGTCAATATTGTGCGCAAGCATAGACTTTGGGAGGTCTTCCTTGTAGAAAAACTAAATTTCAAATGGGATGAAGTGCATGATATTGCTGAACAGCTGGAGCACATCAACTCTGCTGAACTTATTGAAAGACTGGATGAATTTCTCGCATTTCCAAAAAATGATCCTCATGGAGATCCTATACCTGACAAAAACGGAAGATTTGATTCCTATTCTTTCATTAAACTTACCAAACTGAACAAGGGCGACCAGGGACTGATCATGGGCGTTAGCGAACATTCATCTGCTTTTTTGAAACATCTTGAAAAACTGGGACTCACGCTGGGAAAGCAGATAGAAATTATGGAGATCACCGATTTTGACGGTTCAGTAGAACTGTACGCTGAAAACAAAAAAATAAGTGTAAGCCGTGAAGTGGCCAAGCACATTCTTATAAAGACCTGATATGAAAGCCAACCAACCGAATCAAAATGCACAATCACTTAGTGAAGTCCATCAAAGCGTTGATACCAGCAAACGAACCGGATGGAAACGCATCCTCGCTTTTATAGGCCCTGCATATCTTGTTAGTGTAGGTTATATGGACCCGGGAAACTGGGCAACAGATATAGCAGGCGGCAGTAAATTTGGTTATCAGCTCATTTGGATATTGCTGATGTCTAATTTGATTGCTTTGCTTTTGCAATCACTAAGCGCCCGTTTAGGTATAGTTCGGGGACTTGATCTGGCACAGGCCTCCAGAAACGGTTATCCGAGATGGGTAAATTTCCCTCTTTTCGGGCTGGCACAAACGGCCATTGTAGCATGTGATCTGGCTGAGATCATAGGAATGGCCATTGGATTGAACCTGCTTTTTGGCTTGCCGCTGATTTGGGGAATCAGTATTACTATTTTTGACACAGTCCTGCTGTTGTTTTTATTGAATAAGGGCATGCGTAAAATGGAGGGCTTTATTGTCTCAATGGTGTTTATCGTTGGTATCTCCTTTCTGATAGAAATGTTTATCGTGGAGCCGTCGTTAAAAGAGGTAATCAAAGGTTTTGAGCCTTCGATGTTATCTGGTGATGCATTATATATTGCCATTGGAATAATCGGTGCCACCGTAATGCCCCATAACCTTTACCTTCATTCTTCTCTGGTACAGACA
>DATFQH010000088.1:0-3703 GCA_035264385.1 Pedobacter sp. | reverse complement strand
TATAAAGTGACCGCAGCTACCAGGCAAACGGTTATTTTGGAACTGAAATCCTCAAATTACATTTCATAAACAAGAATAAATCGAATAGCACTAGCAGACTGTCAAAAAACCAGTAACTTTATTGTCAAATTGAATGAAATGGGAAACCGTTACGCTTATCTGGAAAAACAATACATCGGACGCGATTACATCCGCATCTGCATCAGGCTCATCATGGCCGCGTTTTGTTTTGCGGCATACGTTTATGAGCGCGACCGCGACCGTACACAGGACCTGTTTCTGGTGGTAGGTTTCGGTATCATCGGCGTTTCCATCGCATTGCTTTTCCTGATCCAGTATAAGACCACCATAGAAGGCAAGAAAATCGTAATTGAAGGGCTGTGGTCTGCAAAGCGGGTTACCATAGACCTCCATTCAATCACCAGGGTCAGAAAAGACACCTACAGCAACTATTTCTTCAACAACCCGGTCTACAACCTGCACCGCAAGGGCAGCATCCGATTTTATTCTTCAGGCAAGGATGTGGTGGTGCTAACAGATACCGACGGCTTTGAATATTACATCGGCACACAAAGGCCCAATGAGATGTATCTCGTCATTCAGGCAGAAATGAAAGCTTAAGAAAATCGTAACAAGCCTGTTCCAAATTCAAATAATTGCAATTGTTTAACATAAAGCTCAGTTTAAGTGCTGTACTTTGCATGGTAAAACTAAATTAATGAAGATAGGTATTGTTTGTTACCCGACCTTTGGAGGTAGCGGTGTTGTTGCTACCGAGCTGGGTAAAGCACTTGCTGATGAAGGCCACCAGGTACACTTCATCACATACAGTCAGCCCGCAAGGCTAGACTTCTTTTCCGAAAATTTATTCTATCATGAGGTATCCGTAAGGGACTACCCGCTATTCGATTACGCACCCTATGAATCTGCCCTGGCCAGCAAGCTGGTAGATGTCGTTCGTTTCGAACAACTGGATATTCTACATGTTCATTATGCCATTCCACATGCATCGGCTGCGTTTATGGCCAAGCAGATCCTGGAAACCTATGGTATCAATATTCCTTTTGTAACCACGCTTCACGGAACAGACATTACCCTGGTCGGTAAAGACCCAACCTATAAACCCGTTGTTACCTTCTCCATCAATAAATCAGACGGTGTAACCACGGTATCCCAAAGTCTGAAGGACGATACAGAAAAACACTTCAAGATCAACAATGAGATCAAGGTGATCCCGAATTTTATTGACTTTAAGAGGTTTAGCCTGAAACCCAAAGACCATTTTAAGAAAGCCATTGCGCCAAATAATGAACGCATACTGATTCATACCTCCAATTTCAGAAAAGTAAAAAATACCGCAGACGTGATCAGGATGTTCGAGAAGATCCTGATGAAGATCCCATCCAAACTGCTAATGGTAGGAGACGGTCCCGAGCGCGCATCAGATGAAAGGCTGTGCCGCAGTCTCGACATCTGCGACCATGTAAGATTTTTGGGTAAGCAGGATGCAATCGAAGAGATCCTTTCCGTTTCCGATCTGTTCCTGATGCCCTCAGAATCGGAGAGCTTCGGCCTTGCCGCACTGGAAGCCATGGCCTGTAAGGTTCCGGCGATCACCTCAAATGCAGGCGGGCTTCCCGAACTGAACATAGACGGATTCTGCGGCTACATGAGCAACGTAGGTGATGTAGACGACATGGCCGCAAAGGCCATCAGCATTCTGGAAGATGAGGACACCCTGAACCGGTTCAAGGAAAACGCGCTGATCAGAGCGAAAGACTTTGACCTGAAAAAGATCCTGCCAATGTACGTTGATTATTATAACAAAACGATCCAGGCCCAGCTGAAACTGAATGAAGCATAACTAAGTATGACAACATAAAAAAGCCTTTGGAGATCATCCAAAGGCTTTTTTTATACGCTGTTCTGTATGCAGATTTATAAAGACTTACCGGATAAGAGCAATAAACTAGTTAGCCGGTACAAATACCAGACACACCGGGGCAGGCATCTTTATCCTTTTGCCCGTATCCTTTAAGCCCCCCGTTTCCTGATCGCGGTCGAAAATTACAATCTCGTCGGAATTCTGGTTGGCTACCAGCAGTCTTTTACCGGTTGGGTCTATTACAAAATTTCTTGGCCCTTTACCTTCAGTACTTACCTGGCCGGTTTTGTTCAGGATTCCTCCCTTTTCTATGGCAAATATGGTGATCTTATTCTCAGTACCCCTGTTGCTGGCATATAAAAACCTGCCATCCGGCGACACATGGATGTCAGCAGCACCGTTTTCACCGGTAAAGCCATCATCTGTGATCTTTACCGACTGGATCTTGTTCAAATTTCCCTCACTATAACTAAAAGCAGTCACACTACCGTCCAGTTCATGCAGCAGATAGGCATATTTACCGTCTTTGCTGAAAGTAAGGTGCCTCGGACCGGAACCCGGCTCAACGGCAACGCTGTCATTCAGTACCAATACATCCTTGCTGAGCCCGGCATTGTATTTATAAATGTAAACCCTGTCCGTTCCCAGGTCATTGATCAGTACATATTTTTTATCCGGGGTAAACTGAACCATGTGCACATGCGGCGCATTCTGTCTGTCCTTATTCACACTTTTCCCGGTATGCTGTACCAGTTGCTTCAGCGGGCCCAGTGATCCATCCTTTTCGATACCAAATACCGAAGCGTTTCCGCCAGAGTAATTGGCAGAAATCACATGCTTCCCGTCAGAAATGACGTAACAGGGATCGCCGCCTTGTGTAAGCTGCTTGTTCAAAAATTTGATTTCACCCCTGGCATTGTCAAATTTAGCAGCGCTAACCGTACTCTTGTCTCCGGATTCACTTACGCTATACACAAATTTGTTATCTGGACTGACCGTAAGATAGCTCGGGTTTTCAGTAACGCCCACACCTTTCTGCCTGTATTCTCCGGTAGCTGTATTGAAGTCCAGTACATAAATCCCTTCACTTTTTCCGCCATTGGTATAAGTACCAACAATCAGATTGTAATCACTTTTCTGTGCGCAGCTTTGTATCGCCAGCAGTAAAACAGGTATTGCAAGAAGGGATCTTTTCATATATTACTTGATGAGGTGTTTAATTTGTATCAGCTCATGCTCCTCCAGGAAGCGCCATCTTCCACGGGGAAGATCTTTTTTAGTCAGGTTGCCATAAACCACGCGGTCCAGCTTTACAACCTCATAGCCTAAATGTTCAAATATCCGGCGCACAATTCTGTTCTTGCCGCTATGGATCTGAATTCCTACCTCACGTTTTGAACCACCGGTTACATAAGATACCGAATCCGGCTTAATCAAACCATCTTCCAGCTCCAGTCCGAACTGGATCTTATTCAGATCGCCCTGGCTCAGGCTTTTGCTCAGTTCTACATGGTATATTTTAGTAATACCATTTTTTGGGTGCGATAACTTGTCTGCAAGATCACCGTCATTGGTCATCAGCAACAAACCGGTAGTATTTCTATCCAGCCTTCCAACCGGATAGATGCGTTCCCTGCTTGCTTTCTCCACCAGTTGCATAACAGTTTTGCGTTCCTGCGGATCATCCGTAGTGGTAATATAATCTTTTGGTTTATTCAGGATCACGTACACTTTCTTCTCGCGTTTCAGCAACTCGCCATTGTACCTGATCTCGTCTTTAAACGGATCAACCTTCTGGCCCAGCTCTGAAACCACCAC
>DATFQH010000087.1:0-7847 GCA_035264385.1 Pedobacter sp. | reverse complement strand
CAAAAGCATCAACGACATGGAAAACAACGAAAATTTTAAAGCAGCCAAAACTGCATGACAACGTTCCGGGTCGCAAGGGGTCGATAAGGCGAAAAAGACAGATGCGGTTGCGGCGATCGCTGCCAAAAGTTTCAGTGGGTCATTTAGCTTGGCAAGCCAAAATGCTCTGACCCTTTCACTCCTGCCATAATATAAGAAAATCTCGTGCCGGCAATTGCGCAGAGTTTTAATCTAAGCGCTTATTGATTTCGCTGAGTACCTGATTTAGGTCAAAAGGTTTTGTGATGAAGCCATCAGCGCAGGTCTCTTTGGCCATCTTTTCGGCAGGCGAATGTGCCGACATCACCAGCACTGGTAAATGTGCGGATCTGTCGCTCTCTTTGATCTCATTACATAATACAATACCATTTCCGTCCGGCAGCATCACGTCCAGCAAAAAGAGGTCTGGTAGTGCCTGGCTATAGGTTTTCTTAAAGTCGGCAATAGTTGGAAAGATTGAGACGTTGAACCCTTCCTCATGTAAAAAACAGTCGAGTATAAAGCCGATGTCGTAGTTGTCTTCAACGATAAATATATTTTTCATCAATTTGTATAATCTTTACGCCATGCGAATGGTTTTATTCAGTTCGGTCATTCTCGTAATCCATCGAATATTTTATAGAAACAACGCTAACCGACTTCTAAAGCCCAGACAGAAACCGACGCTGCATTTACGCTAAAACTGAGTTCAGTTATTTCATTACTAATTTTATAGTGGGCTGCAATTGTTCTTATGAACAATGAAAGTAATCAGCTCAATGCCGTTGATTGCAATGTTCTTCAGGTCCTGATCATCTATGCCTACAACAGTTTCACTGATTACCGGCTTTTTCGCATAAGCAATCAATTCAAATGCTTATTCACCTCCGTATCCATACATCGGGGGGGTACATCATCAACATTTGCAACATAATGCAATCCTTTTTCTTTCCGTTTCGAAAGGATCTGCTGATCAAATTTCACATACCCTTGCCAACCGCGTTCATTGATTCTGAATTAACCTTAATGCTGTATCCAATCGGTAAGACACCGCGTCCCTAATCATTGTACTCGTAGTGGCTTTCATGATATGCAATTCAGCGTCCAGAAACTTGCGTAAATCCGGAATGTGAGAACCGGGGAAAAGGTCTAATTTCTGCGGCAAAAATATGCCATGAAAGGCAGCTTCATATTCTTGTGGAGTCATTTTGCTAAGTTATTAAAAAGGCCCTCAATATGTAGGGCTAGCTTTTATTTTCCTGCAAGAAACTGATTTACTTTCTCCCTGCTTTCGCCAACAGCCTCAACAGCCTCTCTGACTCTATCAGGAGTAACCTTAAACAATTTTGCTGCGTACTCAAGTTCCGAAGCGTCATTCACATCAATTTTCGCATCATCTCTGCCGTCCTTCCTTGTTTTATCGTCTGACATATTTTTAGGTTTATTGTATCCTACAAACAGTGGCATCAGCAAAGTGTTTTTCAATTTGTGAATGAATTCAGACAATCCGAAATAATTGCTTCAGCCGGTGCACCAGGTGGCAACCCTGGCGCTATCACATGCTGTATAATTAAAAATGTTTACTTGATCCGCAGTCCGGCATATTTGCATGCTGAGATGCGCTTACAGACGCTATGATGATTGCATATAAGTGTGAAAATCAACTGGGAACAACTGCTGCTGATAATGAGATCATATCTTAGTCAATGAATATTTAAACTGCCATTCTCAATGGTAAACCAATACAGGATAATGGCAAACTGTTGATATACAATTATACAGAACAACGACATGAAACGGCTGCTGAGGCCATTATTTTACAACCAGTTTGGCAAAAATTGGTTTGGATACAGCCTTATATGATATAATCATTTTTGAATTTCTATTTTCTGTGAAAAATAATTAGATTAGTTAATACAATTCAATATTATGCGCTCAACTGAATTTCGCTCAATCTCCCCTATTTTGACTTTGAAAGTTAGTATAACCTCTTTCCAACTGTTAAACCTATATTTATGAGCTATGATGAAGCCTACAGGGCCGGAAAAAACGGAGACGATTGGTATCATGTTGCACAAAAATATGGTAACAAATATGATATAAAAAGTGCCTATGAGTCTGGTAAGGCGGTAAAACTTTATGACAGTGATAGCAACAACGGGATGGGTGCCGCAGCCGGAGGCGGTGCAGGCATAATCATCCTTGGTATGGTTGCATTTACCATGGGTGTGGTTATTTATAGTCCTCTTATCGCCGTGACATTTGGATTGTTATATCCCATGCTTCTTCTGGAGACACCAAGTGCTAATTTTGGCCTTTTTGAAATCATATATATTGTTCTTTTTCTGACAATTCTTTATCTGTTATCTTGTGCTTTCGAATATTTTAGGGCCCGAATGCTGGAAGCGCGCCGCAAGAACCTGAACTGGAAGATTTATTTTACGCTGCTATTTTTTGTTCGAATCATTATCCCTGTGCTTGCAGTTCATTTCTATTTTTATTTTCAGGAAATTGACGGTTATTCAGATAAAAATCCATTTACTTATCCGGGAGCGCTTTCATCATTCTTCGTTTCTCTAATTGTTTTTGCCATGTTATTATGGAAAGTGAAGATATTGAATGCAGATAATCGTTATTTTTTTACCAAATGGGCATTTAACAGAGGAATAACTAGTATGGTGACTCGTGAGGAGAATGAGGAAACATTGATCTTAACTTCGGATACCACTCAGCTGCAAATATTTTATACAATATGGGGAGTTTTGACTTTACTTGGCGGCTTGCTTTTCAACTATATACTTAAAGAATTGTATCCTGGGCCTCTTTTTGATTTTAATTTTACAGTAGCATTAATATTTAGTTTCAGCTTTGTGATTGCGGCATGGCTGGCCAAAATCATTACCGATCGCGCAAGCATTATTTATCTAAAATATAATTTTAGGGAAAAAATGTCCATTCAAACCATTTCATTAATCTTGGTGAGTTTTTATCCTACATTGATCATGTGGCCCGGTTATTCCAGATTCCATTTTTCACACTTAACCATCATCTTACTATATATTATAATTATGAGCTTTCTAATTGGTTGGAAAATCAGAAAGTATCAACAGAAATCGCAAATTACTGAATCTTAATCTTCTGAAATAAATATTGTCCCAAACAGAGTTTACCCCGAAACACGAAAAAAATATATGATACCTGGTGAACCTGATCGAATTTAAAGCCATCAGTAATTGCCCAAGTCACTAATTAAAACCTTGCGCATTATTGGAAATTGAAATTCCTATCAAAAAAGTTCGGGTAGAAGGATTACAATTCAGGAATCGAGTTGCGTGATTATTATGCCTGGCACATTATTAGCATCACCACTGTTAATCACACCATCGGTATGATTGAAGAAGTCTCCAGAGTTGAGCATGAAAAAGCAGATGCTAAAAATATGACCCCACCTACGAAGTTCCGAAATGTTTCGCGGTACGAGATTACAATCCCGAAAAACTGGTAGAATCTGTAGCAGATTGTATCAATTTCAATAGCTAGCGTATCCCCGACCGATTATTATTTGTTCCGTGAACTCGGACATAGGAAAAATCCATATTCCTGCTGATAAAATCGCCGCGATCGATGGCAAGCTGCCGGGTTACTATATCTAAATAAACGAATGAAGCATATGACCACCAACCGGGCAAGGTAGAAATTCTATTTTTTTTGCAGCCGGGTTTTTACCATTAAAGTAGAAATCATAACTTGGCCCGGCCAACCAAACCATGACTACACACCCTTACAAAACGCAACTTCAACAAAATCTGCAAAGACACTACGATAATAAAGACTGGTTAATAAAAAGTAATTTTAAGGACGGGAAGGATGAAATCCTACTCATAATTCCCTTAGCTGAACAAATTGCTCCACTTTTTGAAAACCTGTTTAGCGTGCTTTCCCTGCTCCCTGAAATTGAGCACGTTCCCGAACGTACCCTAATCAGCTTTTGCCATCTCGATGGAAGTGGATATTGCTCCAAACTTATCAATCCGAATACACAGGACCAAATTCACCTTGCCTTGTTGGGTAAGCTTCCAGAGCGAATGCTTTCTCCCGCGCAGATTGACAACCTTTGACTTCAGCCGTTCTGCGGCCAGAAAATCCCCTGTCCCGAGCAACATTGAACTTCGCAAACTTTTCGGACTAGCAACTCAGGTACATTCCGAAATGCTCAATTTGGAGTTTCCGCGACACTCGTTAAGCTTAACCCATAAATAAATTGTCCAAACTGTAAGTTTTCGGATGTAACAGCAACCTATACTAAAAAAGCCAACCATGATATAACTAACTTACATGGTGTTGTTCTGCAGCCTGATTTCCTGCGGCCAACAATGCTCTCCTGATGGCCGCTCCCGGTTATAGGATGAAGTTATATAGTTACAGATCGACAGCCTTAAATTTTTTCAGCGTATATTGCTCGACAGCATGCCACAGCAAAACAGGCAATTAACGCGGCAAAATAATGAAGCAGATGATCAGAAAACCCCTAACTACAGTACTGTTTTGGCTGACCGTCCAGATGAGCTAGACCCAATCCGATATCTCCAAAAAACACTCCGCCCATACACACAGGCTACAAAACACAGAAAGTACACACCGGATAGTAAGAAAATAATTATCTTAGTTTAGCCAATTTTATCAAATGAAGCGCTGATGAATCTCCGAAATAAACACCTGAAAATTGTATGCCTTTTGGCATTAACGGCATTTAGTCTGAACGTGCATGCGCAGAATCTACAGAATCTTGACCAGACAGAAGGTGTTTCTATTTTCAAGTTCGGCATGGACACAAGCCAAATCAGAGAAATGGAACTCAAACCCAATAACCACTCAGATCTGAAAAATATCGGCTATTTCAATTACACTGGCGACGCGCTCAAAACGTACTTCAATATTCCGGTGGACCAGGTGTTATTGTATTTCTACCAAAACCAGCTATTCAGAATTGATGTGAATTTTGGCACATCAAAAAAAGAGTATACCCTGGAGCAATACAACCACATACAGCAACAACTGGAAAAGGCGTATGGGAAAGAAAACAAAAAACTTGCCATGTCCGGCGCTGTGCTTTTAGGAGGTTTCGCCTGGTATGGCGAAAAGGCCCAGGTGTCTCATACACGCCATTCGTATCCCACGAAACACAAAAAAGATAATACCATCTATGGCGGCGTTACCTTCTCACATGTATCCCTTACAAAGCAAAGTGTACTTGCCATATATGGGAAGAATTAAGCACTTTTTAGCAGATTTATATCTATAGAAATCTGATCATAACGCAATCGTTGCAAGTGTCTTTGTCCGTTAAGATGTCAGGAATAAAGAAACTATACACTTCATTTCAGGATAGGTGAAACTCGCATGGTATTTCAGAATTGGTGACATCGTAGTAGCTAATAGAACATGGTATTTTATATTTAGCCTGCAGCACGCTTACAGATAGCGATTTTTAAAAAAAAAATTGATTATCTTTAAGTAAACTGTTTCGATATGAAAGCTTTACGGCTGCTACCACTATTGATTTTAACCTTTACCGTGCTGGTAAGCTGCAAAAAGGACAAAGGAAAAAAGGACACAGATAACCAGATTGAAATTTCAGAAGACCTGCCAGATTGGGCTGTAGAGAATCTGGATCAGATTAATTCAGAAAATGTCACTGAACAAGACATTATCATTGCTGACGGAAAAACCCTTAGCGCGCTGAGTAACATCAATCTTAAAACAAAAAATCGCACGTTAATGTCGATCGCACAGACACCAGGAGATGTTCAGCCGCAAAAAACTGGCGAGCAAGAACTCAACACCCTGTTAGCGGCTACCATACGCTCAGGTCTAAAATATGTAGCTAGCAAAAACATCCTTGCAGGACCAGATACCCTGACAGAGCCGGCACAGCGCAAATTCGCGTATGTTTACGGCTCCTCAGATACCACAAGCCGCCAGCGTGCATCCCGGATTGGTACAAACTATTGCCCAGAAAAACTAATTGGTGTAGATTGCCAGGGCTTTGTATCCGGCATGTTTGGTAGCGGCGGGCTCACAGCTTTTCCAGCAGGCGTAAAAAACCAAATCAAACTGGAGAACTGGACAAAAGCGCTAGCTGCGGCAAAGATTAAAACACTTCAGCCAAAGGCCTACACATCCGCCGAACTACCAATTCATCAGCTCAAAAGCGGTGACTTTGTATACTGGCAGGACAATAACCAAGTTGCAGTGCATTCCGGATTGGTGTTATTGTTAAACAACAAGCTTGCAGTTTTCCAATCCAACGGTTCTAAAAACCAGAACTGCAAAAGCAATTACGATCCAAAAAGACGCGGACCAAGAATAATTGCAATTGACTCCATCAATCTGGCTTTTAGAAACAGAAATAATCCCGCCAATAACATTATCTACGCAGGTGCGATCAGACTGGAATTGGCACCGGATACCCTGCTCAGTACTCAGATGGAAACTGCACTGGCCTGGGACCTTAAAACCAAAGCACAGCAAACCATTACCGTACAGGTAAAAAATGAAGCTGGCCTGCCACTGGGTAACATCCCGGTAAGTTTTGCAGTAAAATCTGGCGGAGGAAACCTTTCCCCAGAAATGCAGCAAACAGCATCCGATGGAAGAGCAAGTACGGTATGGAAGCTCGGCCAGCAGAAGAAACAAAGTATTGAAGCTGTCCTTGCCAGCGGTAGAAAACTGACATTTACCTATACAGATACCAATGTGGTGGAAGACGGCTATTGCCGCTTTGTAGTCTATTACAAACAGCCCGGAAACGCACTTTCTGAATTCAAGAGCGAATATTCCTCCGATACACCGCTCTTGCAAGATGACGTTCTGGCTAATGAAGGAGATATGTTAGGACCTGTGCAAATCTGTAATGGCAGCCAAACCGGGACAACTGAGGGATCAGTTGCTTTCATACGCAAAATCAGGAAAGGAAAAAATATAAAGATCACCTACTATCAGCGAAATCTTTCCTGCGGCTACGATTGGGTGTCATTAGGAACTTTGAACTGTAAATGAGAATAGCCAGAGCAAATCCCTATGCTTCACAAACACTGTTATCGGGCCGGATCAGCCGGCCCGAACGGGGCTAATACTCGGAAGGCAAAAGCAGGATTTCATCTACCAGCCAGATGGTCACTTCATCACCCGGGAAATCAGAGCAAAGGATCTGCGTAGTAAAAAGCACGTTATAGTTGCCATCCTCGCAAACTAGCGTGAACTGATGATCAGGATGATCGGCACGCTTGAGCTTCCATACCTGGAAGCACTCACTGATCTTTTGCAAATTAAGGTCATTGTGCAAAGCAATATCCCTGAGTAGCCAGTAGCATTTATAGGTCTGGGCAAGATACTGCAGCCCCTGGGTATACCAGTATTTTAATACCGGGTGCTGGAAATAACATTGGGTTCCGGTAAATTGTGAAAGTTCTTCATTGACATTTCTGTAAGTGCTCATGGCATCAGTGCTTAAGTAAAACATTTAATTATTTCATTTGCACATGCCAGCTAAAGCAAATAAGGTCAGGGTGGAGATGCTAAAATTGCGGCGCGTCGCCAGCGCAGCGGTGATACCCCATTTTAGAATACAACCTTGCAGCGCAGCTGGAAACCGTTGCTGTGCGGCAATCTTTGTGGAATAATTCAGATGTGAACGCAAAGCCTAAGCTAAAGCAAACAGCATCAAAGAAGATCCATAGGCTAACCGGTATGTCTTGCTATCCCAAAATTAAACACCGGTCGCTGCATGTTCTTGCGCTTGTAAAGTTCCATGGCAGCGATGATACTAA
>DATFQH010000086.1:0-6030 GCA_035264385.1 Pedobacter sp. | reverse complement strand
AAAGACTGATCGGGTTAAACAGTTTTTTTTCTTCATCCAGTCCCGTGCCCAGGGCATATGTGCGGGCCCTTAAAAAGTCGAGCAGCTTATTGGTATTGTTCCGGTAAGAAATATCATCAATATGAATCGGCTTCCCGATCCTCACCTTAATTTTTAAACCCTGCTTGTTCAGAAACTCTGACGGCAGTTTTGCCGTTCTGAGCGTTGGGTGAATAAAGCTCAGTATATTAAACAGGACCCCGTTGTTACCATGAAAATAAATTGGAATAACCGGTACCTTAGACCTTGCGATCAGTTTTCCGACCACCGGATGCCATAGCCTGTCTGTGATTTCCTGTTTGTCCAGACTGAAGGTAGAAACCTCACCAGCCGGAAATATCCCGATCGGAGTACCACTTTGCAGCAGATCGAACGTAGCTTTCAATCCGCTGATGCTCGATGAATGCTGTACATTTTCGAAAGGGTTTACCGCTACAAAGAACTCGCTCAGGTTAGGGATCTTTTTCAGAATAAAATTGACCATCACCTTTGCCTCTGGTCTGACCGTACAGAGCAGCTTTACCAGCGCCAGCCCTTCTACACCACCGTATGGATGGTTTGCAATAGCAATGAAGCCACCCGTCTTGGGGATGTTTTTAAGATCGTCCTCATCAAAATCGATCGATACCCCAATCGTCTCCAATATTTTATCTACAAATTCAAGACCGCTGAAATGCTCGTTTTGTGAAAAGACCTTATTGATGTCATTCAGTTTCATGATCTCCATCATTAAAGCTGCAAGGCCGGGAACCCCGAGCTTATCTATCTTGGTAGCCTTTGCAAACTCCTGGGTGGTTATGATCTTCATCTAAATTCGTTTAATAAATTACAATCTAACCTCAAAAATAAGATTAATTATTCAATAATCGCCTGCACGTTCTCCACACCTGCCTAAATATCAGCCCTGAAAATTATAGCAGATTCAAAGGAATGATATACTTTAGCCAATGAAAAAATGGCTGAATATATATTTTGACCTGAGTAAGCGTGAATTTAACGGTTTACTGGTCCTTGCCGCGCTGATCATTACGGTCACTGCGTTTCCGTATCTTTATGAAGTTCTGGTAAATGATCCCGGCCGCAAAGCTTCAGACCTGCCGGTTATCAAAAAACTGATCCGGGAAATGCAGGCCGAAGAACTCAAAATGAAATATCCTGCCCAGGGCAGCAGTTTTACCAGGCATGAGGCTGCCAGACCTGCCGGCGAACTGTTTGCATTCGATCCCAACCAGATCAGTGCTGCCGGATGGCAACGGCTCGGCCTGTCTGAAAAGCAGGCCGCAGTGATATTAAATTACAGGGCAAAAGGAGGCAGGTTCCGGATTCCGGCAGACCTGCAAAAAATGTATACCATCAGCCCGAAGTTATACTTAAAATTAAGCCCATATGTACGCATAGCGCCCGCTCAGAATGTTCAAAGAACAGAGAATGGCCCTGTTTCCGAAAAGCATCCGGCGCAGGCTGGAAATCTAAAAGTCATAGAACTCAATGGATCAGACAGCGCCGCACTGTGCGAGATCAGCGGGATCGGGCCTGTCTTTGCCAGTAGGATCATGAGGTACCGGCAACGCCTGGGCGGCTTTCACAAAACAGCGCAACTGATGGAAGTTTACGGACTGGACTCCACGAAATATGCGGAAATAAAGGATCAGGTTAGGGTCGATGACAGCCGGATCAAAAGGATCCATATCAATACCGCCGGATTTGATGAGCTTAAAAACCTCCCATATCTGAGGTATAAACAGATCAATGCTTTGATACAATATAGAAAACAACACGGGAATTATAGTAATATTGCAGACTTAAATAAGGTGCAGATCCTGAGCCCCGAAATCATAGCCCGTATCGAACCTTACCTGATTTTTTAACATACACCATGGAATCAAAAATAAAACAGACCGTACGTGATGTAAACGACTTTCCGAAGCCGGGAATTATTTTTAAGGACATTACACCGATCCTTAAAGACCCTGCACTTTGCAGGGAGATTACCACCGCTTTGGCAGCTCAGGTCAACGGACTCGAAATAGACGTAGTGGCGGGTATAGAAAGCAGAGGTTTTTTATTTGGTCCGGCACTGGCGCAGCTTTTAAGTGTGCCTTTTGTGCCGATCAGGAAGGCAGGTAAACTGCCCTACAAAACGATCCGGCAATCTTACGACCTGGAATATGGAAACGCTACCATAGAGTGTCATCGGGATGCACTGCTGCGCGGTCAAAAAGTACTGATCCACGACGACCTGCTGGCAACGGGAGGAACGGTTGTGGCAGCTTCCAAACTGATCATGCAGCTTGGATCGACCGTAGCGGCCTATTCTTTCATCATCTCCCTGGATTTTTTACAGGGAAAGGACCGCCTTAAGACTTTTTCAGAAAATATATACTCGCTGGCCGCCTATTAGCAACAGCATTAGCAGATTTGACACGCGGGGCCCGGCTTCAGGCACTGATCTGATAAAGGCACAAGATAAACAGTACCAGCGCAATCAATTTCAAAACATATATGTAGAAACTGCGGGAAAATAGTTTGTTCATGGTGTTGCTTTGCATGGCTTTTCTAGCTTGATCGATTAGAAATGAGTTAGTTGTAATGGTTTTTAGTTGGTCTGGGCTATTTTTTTAACCCATGCAAAAATAATGTTGATTTTAATTGGCATCAACTGAGAAAATACACAGTTTATGTTATTTTTGATCTTTCGAAAGGGAGAATTAACATGAAAAAGAATTTTGGCGACTATTCAAGAACGTTCATAACAGATACGCCTGCGGATCTGACTACAGAAAAAGCGTTGTTTTATAAAAAGACCATTCCAACATTTCCCGAAGAGGCCATTTATATTTATTCCTTTAAGGAAAATAAAATGATCTATGCCAGCGGATGGACGGAAGTACTCGGTTATGAAGATGACGAGATCAATATGCTCGCCATCGTAAACATGTCCGCTCCCGGATTTGCTCCTTTTTCACACGACCTCAACGACAAGGCCCTTAAATTCATTCACGGTAAGAGCGAAGATCTGGAAGCCTACAGCTTTACCATCGAACTCAAAAAGATCCATAAGAACGGAACTGAGGTGCCAATCGTTGCGAGGGTTGGAATCTTAAATTCTGAAAACGGTAAAATAGAATCCATCTTAGGTCGTTTTCAGGTCAACCGGAACCTCATATTTGGCAAGGTGATGCGCTACGCCGCCTATGGCCCGGAAAAGGAAAAGTTCGAAGAGGAACTGAACAAAATTCTCTTTTATCACCTGGCCATATCCAATAAGGAGAAAGAGGCCCTGTCACTGGTTGCTAAGGGTTACTCTTTTAAAGAGATTGCGCATGAACTGAGCGTTTCCCATTCTGCCATTGAAAAGAGAATCATTCCCCTGTACAAAAGATTTGATGTGAAAAGCCTTACCCATCTGGTTAGCTTCGCTTACGACAACAATATCTTGCCATAAACGTTCAGCCTTTCGCAGATAATCGTGCTTAACTTCGCTGTTTAGTGCGATTTATCCAGGTTTATAGTGATAATGTTGCTGCGGCTAACACCGATCTTCTCTTCCAGCAACAGCTCCCATTTTTCCTCCAGCAGGCGCGTCGGATCATCGCTGCCCATTACCCAGATGATGTTCTTGTCCCTGATGTGCTCCAGGTTATCCGGTCCGCAATCGATGTTGTTCAGCAGTTCAAAAAAAAGCTCGGTGGTGATGATATCGCTGCTTACCGGTTTGCCAGGGTTAATGTCGTCGATCACCAACAGGTTGCAGTTGCGCCATGACCAGAGCCTGGGCAGGTGATGCGGGGTAACCGTACGCTCAAAAAACATACTGAGCAGCTTTACTGCGGTAATATAGCTGCAGCAGCCACTGCTGATTGAAGCCTCTGTGGCGATCCCCACAGAAAGGGTTGTCTTTCCGCTCCCCCTGGAACCAAAAAGCAGCATATGCTTGCCGTGCTCTTTATTGTCCAGAAAGTCCCTTACCGCTTTTTTATGTTCATCCCCAATGTTTTGATTCCACTGGCTCAGGCGGAACTGAAAAGGATAGTCTGCATTTTGCAGGTACATCTTTGTGGTATACCAGTAATACGCAGGGTAGGCCACCAGTACCAGTAGCGCAATTGCGCCGATCATCATTTCCGGGTGGAATTTGCAGATCAGGCTGGCAGACAGGGCTCCGATTCCGAAATAGGCCAAGTCTGTAATGGTATCGAACGCTATATTAGACCATGCCGGAGTAAATGTATATTTCCCGTCCTTTTTATTCAGCGCCTTTTTTTTCGTTTTCAGATTTTTAAATAACAGAGGCCCCAGGAAATTGTAGGCTTCAAATAAGATCCAGAAGCTCCAAACACCAAAAGCCGCCCAGAACTCAGGATGATTTGGCGAACCATACGTTATTAATATATTATAGGTCAATATGGTGGGTATAAAGCCGAGTGAAAAGTGCCCGAACTGATTGGCCAGCCAGGAATAAGTAAGGGTAACCCCCCTGTAAGAATCCTTACCGATCAGGTCTGCCTTAAGCTGGGCCACCACCGCTTTTCTGTTGATGAATGTCATGAGTTTACGTTTTTTTTTTGTTTTTAATGCCTAAATCTAAAAAAAATAAAAAAACTTTTTCGCGGTATTTGCGGTGCCTAAAATAAAGAGGTTAGGTTAATGAACTAAATACCATTCCGTTCTATAATTTGGCAGGCTTTTGGCTGATGTCTGTATGCTATTATTTAATTAACATTGCCATTATTCAAATAAAAAACTTATGCTGGAAACAATGGACAATTCTGTGGGATACAACTTCAGTGTCTCTGAAAATCAGGAGCTCATAAAAAAAATGGTTAGCGACTTTGCCGAAAAAAATATACGCCCGTACGTCATGGAATGGGATGAGGTACAGCACTTTCCTATTGATGTATTCAAACAACTCGGTGAGCTCGGACTGATGGGCGTACTTGTTCCGGAAGCATACGGTGGTTCAGGCTTTGGCTATCAGGAATATGTAGATGTGATTGTAGAGGTGTCCAAGGTCTGCGGATCCATTGGCCTCTCGCTTGCAGCCCACAACTCTTTGTGTACGGGTCATATCCTTGGCTTCGCCAATGAAGAACAGAAAATAAGATGGCTACCGAAGCTCGCTACCGCACAGTGGCTTGGCGCCTGGGGGCTTACAGAAGCAAATACCGGTTCTGATGCACTCCGGATGGCAACAACAGCTATACTCGATGGCGATGAGTATGTGATTAATGGCGCCAAAAACTGGATCACTCATGGCAAAAGCGGTGACCTCGCGGTAGTAATGGTGCGTACAGGGGAAAAGGGCAGGGCAGGTGGTATTTCTGCCATTGTAGTCGAGCGCGGCACGCCAGGATTTACTGCGGGCAAAAAGGAAAATAAGCTCGGCATGCGTGCTTCAGAAACTACCGAAATGATATTCGACAATTGTCGTGTTCCCAAGGCAAACCTGCTGGGTGCAGAAGGAGAAGGTTTCAAACAAGCTATGAAGGTGCTGGATGGCGGCAGGATCTCTATAGCTGCGCTGTCTTTGGGCATTGCCAAAGGGGCCTATCAGGCAGCGGTGGCTTATGCAAAGGAGCGCCAGCAGTTTGGTCAGCCCATTGCCAGCTTCCAGGGTATCAGCTTTAAACTGGCAGACATGGCCACCGAAATAGAGGGTGCCGAACTGCTGATCCGGCAGGCTGCCGACCTGAAGAACAGGGGGTTGCCAATGACCAAAGAATCAGCAATGGCCAAATACTTCGCCTCAGAAGTGGCAGTAAGGGTTTCTACCGATGCGGTACAGATCTTCGGGGGGTATGGTTACACTAAAGATTTTCCGGTGGAAAAGTATTACAGGGACAGTAAGCTGTGTACCATCGGAGAAGGAACTTCAGAAATTCAGAAAATAGTTATTGCAAGAGAAATATTAAAAGATTAGATTAGTGTAATAAAATATCCAAAAGCATATTCTAACCAAATATAATATTTTACAATCCGGTACTTTCTATA
>DATFQH010000085.1:0-19021 GCA_035264385.1 Pedobacter sp. | reverse complement strand
CAGGGATCAGAGAAACTACCCAGGGTTTGGTTGTTGGCATAGAGCGCGATGGTCAGCGCATCCTGAATCCGGATTCTAACCTGATATTTGAAAGCGGTGATGTGGTCTGGATTGTTGGCAATAACAAAAAGGTACCGGATTTGTTAAGATAATATCATGAAGATAGATCAGGAGAAAAGTGATTTTCTGGATGAGATGCTGGATCGCTGGCGACAGGAGCAATTGCTAACAGATGCCCAGGCGGAGACCTTGCGAAATAGTTACGAAGCCAAAAGTTTTGACTGGAGAAGGTTGGCGCAGTACTCATTCTGGATAGCAATGGCTTGCGGCGTCATCTCTTTGGGTGCCTTGCTCATAGACGATAAAATCCTCCTCTACCTGGAACGGATTTTTGAAACTTCGGATCTGATGATCAGCATATTTTCGGCTTTGGCAGCTGGTGTTCTTTATTATTTTTCATTTAAAAGAAAGCGGTCTAAGTCTCATCAGGTTTTTAGCAATGAGGCCATGGTATTTACTGCTGTTATGCTGACTGCCAATGCTGTTGCTTACCTGGGCAAGGCCATCGGAGGCAGCAATTCTCACTTTTCTCTGCTTATTCTGGTGTCTGTTATTGTTTATGCCCTGCTCGCCTATTTTTTTAGATCTAGATTGATCTGGGTATTTATGCTGGTTTCGCTTGGGGCCTGGTTTGGGACTGAAACTGGTTATTTATCGAGAGGGAATCTGTATTTCATAGGTATGAACTACCCGCTCAGATTTGTCGCCTTCGGACTGGTACTGACTGCTGTTTCTTTTTTCTTAAGAAATAATAAAAGGCTGGGTATGTTTTTCCAGGTAAATTACATCTGTGGGATGGTTTATCTTTTTGTTTCTTTATGGCTGCTTTCTGTATTTGGAAATTTTGGTACTCTTGAGGCATGGTATGCGATAAAGCAAATCAGTTTATTTTACTGGGCCCTTATTTCTGCTGCTGCCTGTGTGGTGAGTATTTATGCAGGCCTGAAATACAGGGACGATATCGCGAGGGAATTTGGTATTACATTCCTTTTTATCAATCTGTATACCCGCTATTTTGAGTACTTCTGGGACAACTGGCACAAGGCTTTGTTCTTCTGCGTTCTGGCTGCTTCCTTCTGGGTGATCGGCCGAAGGGCGGAAAAGATCTGGAACCTGCAATTTCTAAAAAAGTAAGTGCTACCTGATGAAGTGTATGTAGGTTATTTTGCATACGTGATAACCTGACAGGGCAAAGAATAAGAGTGCAATACCTTTATTGACGATGTAACTGCTTAGTGCAAATTTTTCCTGTATATATTGCGCAAATCTGGCAAATCCATATAATGCCAGACCGGCACCTATTCCGGAACCAATGCTGAATATGCTTAGCGAAAGGTATCCAATATTGATCCACTCGTGTGAGATCAGATAGGTGCCTACAAACAACCAGTAAGGAATCTGCATAGGGTTGACAACACCCAAAAGCAATCCGTACCTGATGCTGTCTTTTTTTGAATAGTCTGCTTTCGGCATTTCCTTTCTTGACCGCCAGGTAATGATTCCTAAAACACCAAACATGAAGATCATAACGACGTCAATAATATCTCCGAGCTTAATTTCACTGGAAAGCCATTGCACAAAACGCATTACACCAACGGTAAAGAGCACTTCAACAGCTGAAAAAGCAAATATGAAATATAATGCCTGGCGAATTCCTCTTGTGATCGTGATCTGAACGACGGTCAGATTAATATTGCCCGGAGGGATGTATCCTAACATATTTAACACTATTCCAAGAAAGAAGGTCAAAAAAAGCATGTGCGAAGATACAATTATTATAAATGTGCTTTCAAGAATCTGGCTGTATAGGATGAGTCTGACTGAGCAAGGTCTTCAGGGGTGCCTTCAAAGACCAGATTACCACCTTTATCACCCCCTTCGGGGCCAATGTCTATTATCCAGTCGGCGGATTTGATCATATCCATATTGTGTTCGATGACCAGAATGGTATTTCCTTGTTCTATCAGCGTGTTTAATGCGATCAGCAGTTTTTTAATGTCATGAAAATGGAGGCCCGTAGTTGGTTCATCAAATATGAAAAAGGTCTTGCTGGCATTATTTCCTTTGATGAGAAAGGAGGCGAGTTTAATCCGTTGCGCTTCACCGCCAGACAAGGTATTGGACGATTGCCCAAGGTGGACATAGCCCAGGCCTACATCGACAAGGGGTTGCAGCTTGTTCAGGATCTTAGGTTCGTTCTTAAAGAAGGAAACGGCTTCGTCTATGGTCATGTCCAGGATGTCTGCGACGTTTTTATCCTGATACGTTACGTCGAGTACCTGTTGCTTGAATCTTCTTCCTCCGCAGGTTTCGCAGGGCAGATATATGTCTGCCATAAACTGCATTTCTATTTTAACTTCTCCTTCTCCCTGGCAGACGTCACAGCGCCCGCCCTCTACATTGAATGAGAAGGCAGCCGGTTTAAGTCCTGCCGCCTTTGATGCTGGTAAAGCAGAAAACAGGGCCCTGATGTCGTCCCATGCCTTAACATAGGTAACGGGATTTGACCTTGAAGACCTGCCGATGGGATTTTGATCGACCATTTCCACCTGGCTGATCAGATCGTAATTACCAAATATTGCGTTATGGGTACCTGTCTGCTCACCGGCATAGTTACCTATCGCTTTTTGAAGCGCCGGATAAAGGATTTTTTTTATCAGACTGGTCTTTCCTGATCCGGATACTCCGCTTACGACTGTAAATACGCCTAAAGGGAATTTTACGTCTATATTTTTCAGATTGTTTTCTCTTGCTCCTGTAATAAGAACGTGGTCTTTCCACTTTCTTCTTTTGGATGGAATGGCAATTTGTGCTGCACCGGAAAGGTATTGTCCGGTAAGGCTCTTTTTATCTTTAATAATTTGGTCGTAGGTTCCGCTAAATATCAGATTACCCCCGTGTGTGCCGGCCTCGGGCCCAATATCTATGATATGGTCTGCAGCGCGCATCATTTCTTCTTCGTGCTCTACTACCAGAACTGTATTTCCTACATTTCTAAGAGAGAGGAGCACTTCGATCAGTTTATTGGTATCTCTGGGATGAAGGCCGATGCTGGGCTCATCGAGTACGTATATGGAGCCAACAAGGCTGCTTCCTAGTGAGGTGGCGAGGTTTATTCGCTGAGATTCTCCCCCGGATAAGGTATTGGACAGCCTGTTGAGGGTAAGATAGCCTAAGCCCACATTGTTGAGGTAAAGTACCCTGTTGCTAATTTCGGCAAGGAGTCTTTTGGAGATCTTTTCCTCTGTAGCTGAAAGGTCTAAATTCTCAAAGAAATCCAATATGGCAGATAGGGGCATCAAGACAATATCGATGATCGATTTTCCGTTGATCTTTACGTAAGATGCATCTTTGCGCAATCTGGATCCTTTACAGTCCGGACATGAGGTCTTCCCCCGGTAACGGGACAGCATTACCCGGTATTGGATCTTGTAGGTCTGTTCTTCTAATTCTTTAAAAAACGCATTGAGCCCATCAAAATACTGGTTACCCGTCCAGATGAGCTGTTGTTCTTTCATGCTCAGCTCATTATAGGGGCGGTGAATCGGAAAGTCAAATTTTGATGCGCTTTTGATAAGTCTGTTTAACCATTCACGCATTTTCTCGCCGCGCCAGGGAGCAATGGCACTATCAAAAACACTTTTGCTTTTATCTGGAATGACCAGGTCTTCATCGATACCGATCACATTTCCATAGCCTTCACATCGCTTACATGCGCCATATGGATTGTTGAAGCTGAAAAAGTTTGGCGTTGGTTCTTCAAAACGCATTTCGTCGAGTTCAAAGCGATCGCAGAAATGGGAATCGCCACCGTCGTATTCAACGTAACAGTCTCCCTTTCCTTCAAAGAAAGCCGTTTGAACGGAGTCGGCGATACGGCTAAGTGTTTCCTCATCTTGACTGACTACAATCCTATCGATAAGGATTCTGACTGTATTTTCATCGGTAAGCTCAAAGTCTTTGAAAGATTCGTCTTCGAGTATGGATTCTATCTTGTGGATCTTGCCTTTATAGGCTATCCTTAAAAAACCTTTTTGCAGAAGTACTGCCAGCTCTTCTTTGATGGAGCGGTTGTTGTGGGGAAACAGCGGGCAGAATATAGTTACGGTACTTTCTGTACCAAGTTGTGAAATAAAATCTACTACTGTTGTTACGGTATCTTTTTTTACCACCTTGCCTGATATTGGCGAATAGGTCTTCCCGATTCTGGAAAACAGCAGCTTGAGGTAATCGTAAATCTCCGTTGAGGTACCTACCGTGGAACGCGGATTGGAAGTAATGACCTTTTGTTCAATAGCTATTGCCGGAGCAATCCCTTTGATATAGTCTACTTCAGGCTTGTTCATGCGCCCCATGAACTGTCTTGCGTAGGAAGACAGGCTTTCTACGTATCGCCGCTGCCCTTCGGCGTATAAGGTATCGAATGCCAGTGAGGACTTTCCTGACCCGGACATGCCGGTAATGACCACCAACTTATTTTTCGGAATGGCTACATCAATATTTTTAAGATTGTGAACTCTGGCACCTTTTATGATTATATGTTTATGTGGATCTTTGTCTAATTCCTTGCTCATAGGTTTCGTGATAGAAGAGTGCAAATATACCTCAAAAAAGACAATTTCTGATTTTTTGGAAGGATGTAAAATAAGGCATATAAACCACTTTTGTTATTTTTTAACACTTTTTATATTGGATTGTAAATAAAAAATGCTTCTTTTGAAATAATAACTAAGCATTAATAACCAACATCTTAAAACCTAATAGGAGAAACAGTATCGAAACAAACCTCTACTAAGTATTTTTTATAGCAAAAAAGCAAGGGATTTAGTACGGATACTCCTATGAAATTACAACAATATAGTGACCAAGACTTGATTAAGTTTTACCTGGCAGGTGATGAGTCTGTGCTGGAAGAGCTGTTGAGAAGACATAAGTCGAAAATTTATACCTCTATATATTTATTGGTCAAAGATCAATATCTGGCGGAAGACATATTTCAGGATGCCTTTATCAAGGTGATCAATACACTTAGATCTGGCCGTTACAACGAAGAGGGTAAATTTTTGCCATGGGTTATGCGCATTGCACATAACCTGGTGATCGATTATTTCAGACGTGAAAAGCGTGCGCCGGTGATTACAAGCGCCGACGGTACTGATGTGCTGAATATGCTTCAGTTCTATGAAGAAAGTGCTGAAGACCGGATGCTAAGGGATCAGACGCATACGGATCTCAGAGCGATGATTCAACTGCTTCCTGATGACCAGAAGGAAGTGCTGATCATGAGGCATTATGCAGACCTTAGCTTCAAAGAAATAGCGGATCTGACTGATGTGAGCATAAACACGGCGTTGGGAAGAATGCGGTATGCGCTGAGCAACTTACGGAAAATGATGAAGGTGAAAGAGATCTCCTGACCACGAAAAAAATAAATTATAATAATTGTTGTTACGGTTAAAATAAATTAATAACAATATCGTTTATTAGTTAAACTAATATATGTTTATTGCTTATGATAGAAACCTCTACTTCAGTTAACAAATTAAATTACGAACCATCAAAACAGCAGGAAATGCCTGTAGAAGATCTCGGGACGCAGGATATTGTGTTTTACGAAAACATCAAAGCACAGCTGGACAGCCTGAACAGAAACCCTTCTGAGGAAACGATTTCGAAGATTCTGGCTTATTCCAGAAAGAAGTAATTTAATTAACGATTTAAAGCTGCCAAAAATTGGCAGCTTTTTTTATTTCATCTGGTTTTATTTATGTTTGCCCATGCTCAAAAAAGAAAGATATCAACTTTTTGTGTCTCATTTTTCTGCAAAGCAGCCAGATGCAGAAACAGAATTACACTATAACAATCCATTCCAGCTACTTATTGCCGTGATCCTTTCTGCACAATGCACTGACAAACGAATAAACCAGGTTACCCCTGCCCTCTTTCAGCGTTTTCCCAGTCCCGAAAGTCTTGCGGAAACTACTCCTGATATTGTTTTTGATTATATAAGAAGTGTTAGTTATCCTAACAATAAGGCGAAACATCTGGTAGGTATGGCCAAAATGCTAACTGACTATTTTCACAACGAGGTTCCTTCTGATATTGATCAGTTGCAAAGAATGCCCGGCGTTGGCAGAAAAACCGCTAATGTGATTGCATCTGTAATTTATAACGCCCCGGCTATGGCGGTGGATACTCACGTCTTCCGGGTGGCAAACAGAATCGGCCTTACCGATGGAAAGACACCTTTGGCAGTAGAAAAAGATCTTGTAAAAAATTTACCTGAACATACTATACATCTTGCGCATCACTGGCTGATCCTGCATGGAAGATATGTTTGTGTGGCACGATCTCCGAAGTGCAGCATTTGCGAGATCACATATTTTTGCAAATACTTTCAAAAAAATGAAAAAATAACTAAAATAATTAGTCAAAGTATTTGATGAAGAAAAATAAATCGCATTTTATTTGTTAATTAGAATTAAATATTAATACATTTGCTAACATAATTAGCACAACATCAAGTAATATAAGACACTTATCTCAATAAGAATAACACTATGAGCGCAGGCGCAGACAAATTAAAGGCATTACAACTTACACTTGACAAGTTAGAGAAATCGTACGGTAAGGGTGCCGTAATGAAATTGGGAGACAATGCAGTGGAGCCTATTGAATCTATTTCAACGGGATCTATTAGCTTAGATATTGCTTTAGGGATAGGTGGCGTTCCAAAAGGAAGAATCATCGAAATCTATGGCCCTGAATCTTCCGGTAAGACTACTTTGGCTACACATATCATTGCCGAGGCTCAAAAAAAAGGTGGAATTGCCGCCATAATTGACGCGGAGCATGCTTTTGATAAAGGTTATGCAAAAAAACTGGGTGTAGATGTAGACAATCTCCTGATCTCTCAGCCAGATAACGGTGAGCAGGCGCTTGAAATCGCAGACAACCTGATCAGATCGGGCGCGATTGATGTAATTGTAATTGACTCGGTAGCGGCTTTGGTACCTAAAGCTGAGATTGAAGGTGAAATGGGTGATTCTAAAATGGGCCTTCATGCCCGTTTAATGTCTCAGGCCCTGCGTAAGCTAACAGGAACAATATCAAAAACGGGATGCTGCTGTATTTTCATCAATCAATTGAGAGAGAAAATCGGTGTGATGTTTGGTAATCCTGAAACTACTACAGGCGGTAATGCATTGAAATTCTATGCTTCTGTTCGTCTGGATATCCGCAGAACTTCACAGATTAAAGATTCTGATGAGGTTTCAGGAAATAGGGTAAAGGTTAAAATTGTAAAAAACAAGGTGGCGCCTCCTTTCCGTATAGCTGAATTTGACATCATGTTTGGTGAGGGAATCTCCAAAACAGGCGAGATCATCGATCTGGGTGTTGATTTTAATATCATCAAAAAAGCAGGATCATGGTTTTCTTATGGAGATACTAAGCTTGGTCAGGGAAGAGATGCAGTGAAACAATTGCTCCTTGACAACCCGGAGCTTTCTGAAGAAATAGAAGCAAAGATCAGAGCAGAAGTGACCGGAGAACTTCTTGAAGATAAATTATAGTATCAAAACAAAGGCAGTGTATATGTACGCTGCCTTTGCTTTAATGAAGAACTGCGCTTTATTTATAACTGGGTGTCTGGCTTTTTTCAGATATTCCATTCCTCGCCTCCATAAAACTAGAATCGAACTTTACAATGGTTACGATCGCAATTATTGCCATCATGATCAAAACCAAAAGTCCCATATAGTTTCTATTCTTATCTTTTTTGATCATCCAGACCAAAAATGCCAATAACGGAATAAGCATTAATCCGAAAAACACGAAACTTACTGTATTCATATCATACTTGTTTTAATTAAAATTCCATTCTCGACAAAGGTGCAACATCTTGCCCTACAAAGTCGTTGTTTAAATATTTATAATGTCCGGCGATAGCGATCATAGCAGCATTATCTGTACAGTATTCAAACGCGGGAATATAGATGTTCCAGTTAAATTCTTCACCCATTTGCTGCAGGGCAAACCTCAGTCCACTATTGGCAGAAACACCACCGGCTATTGCAATCTCCTTAATCCCATATTGCTTTGCTGCTTTTTTAAGCTTGTTGAGCAGAATATGAACTATACTGCGCTGCACTGACGCACAGATATCATTTAAATGGTGTGCAACAAAATCCGGATTTTCTTTTTCCATTTTCCTGATGAAATAAAGAATAGAGGTTTTCAGGCCACTAAAACTATAATTCAGATCTTTAATCTGCGGTTCTCCGAACTTAAATGCATGTGGATTACCATCTCTGGCATGTTTGTCTATTAATGGTCCGCCGGGATATGGCAGGTTCAGAATTTTAGCTGTTTTGTCAAATGCTTCTCCGGCTGCATCGTCTAGTGTCTCTCCTACTATTTCCATATCAAAATGACTTTTAACCAATACGATCTGGCTATGCCCACCTGAAACTGTAAGACAGAGAAATGGAAATGAGGGTTTAGGGTCGTCTATAAAATGAGCCAGAATGTGTGCATGCATGTGATTTACGGAGATCAAAGGAAGATCGAGCGCAAGTGCAAAGGACTTTGCAAACGAAACTCCTACCAATAAAGCACCCAATAATCCAGGTCCTTGTGTAAATGCAACTGCGTCCAGTTGATTTTTAGTAACTTTAGCATTTAACAATGCCTGGTGTATTACAGGTACAATATTTTGTTGGTGTACTCTTGAAGCAAGTTCAGGGATAACACCACCATAATTTTGATGAATTGTTTGGTTTGCAATAACATTGGCTGTAATTTTGCCGTTATTACAAATAGCAACAGACGTTTCATCACAAGAAGATTCTATAGCAAGTATTACAGACACGTTTATATTATTAAGCTGCAAAATTATTAAAAAACTATTAAAAATACTTCTTTGGTTGACTGCATCGGTTTTATTACTCTTTGCTGTCATTCTGTTCTCACTCCAATTTAGACCAGTCCAAACTTTTATAGCAAAAAAAGCGGCCTCCTATCTCTCTAAAGAGCTAAAAACGACTATATCTTTAACTGGCATCTATATTAAACCTTTTAAATCTGTTATTATTGAAAACTTGCTTGTGCTGGATCAACAGAAGGATACGCTGTTGAATACCCCTAAGTTTCTTGTTGACCTGAACAGGCTTTCTATAAAACAACGAATTATAGATGTAAATACCGTTCAGATAAATAATGGCACATTCTTTTTAAAATCCTATAAAGACAGGTCTACGAATCTGGACTTTATTATTAATTATTTCGACTCCGGAACTCCAACTGTTAAGAAGAAGAAAAAGCCATATAAAATATCATTCGGCAGATTGATCATGAATAATTTCGATTTTCAGTATAAAAATCTGAAAGTTGATACGTTGATGAAAGGAGTTAATTTTGACGATGTTCACCTAACTAGCTTTAATGGCATTTTTGAGAAATTAAATACTTCTGATCATTTATTTCAGGCGGATATTAAAAATCTGACCTTCAAAGAAAAGAGTGGTTTCTATTTAAAGAACTTAACGGCCTTCGCTACTGTGGATACCAATAGCATAGAACTGACTAAAATGATGCTGGTAACCAATAAAAGCAGGTTATCTGATTATTTTAGGATGAGGTTTGATAAATTCAGGGATTTTAATGACTATGTGAACAAGGTGCGGATGAAGGCCATTTTCAAAAATAGTTATTTGGCTTCCAGAGATGTTGCTTTCTTTGCTCCGGAGCTCGGATCAATGAATTTAGACATTGAGGTGGATGGTCAGGTTACGGGGCTTGTCAACAGCCTAAAGGCAAAAAAACTGTTGGTGAAGGCAGGCAAGGCCAGTTATATCAAAGGAGACTTTTCCCTTAAGGGGCTGCCAAATTTAAAGGAGACTTTTATTGACCTGAAAGTTGAAATGGCCGGTACAAATAAGGCTGATCTTGATGAGATCGTAAGTAGCATTACAGGAAAGCGTTCCAAAGATATTCCAGCCGTAATCTCAAAATTCGGCAATGTTAATTTTAACGGATCTTTCACCGGGTTCCAAAATGATTTTATTGCTTTTGGAGAATTTAAAACTAAACTTGGAAGGGTCGTATCTGATGTGAATATGAAAATCGATCGTCAGGGCATCCCTTCTTATACCGGAAACGTTAAGGCTTTTGATTTTGCCCTGGGTGATCTTATCAATGAAAAAACACTTGGGCGTATCTCTGCCTCTTTGTATGTTAAAGGCCGGGGAACGGAGATTAAAAATCTAACTGAACAGCTTAACGGAGATATCGACTACATCGACTTTAATGCATACAGATACCGCAATGTTAAAATTGACGGGACTTTCAACAAGAAGTATTTTGACGGAAGTTTAAAAATAAATGATAAAAATGTCCAGCTTGTCTTTGATGGTGGTGTAAATCTGAATCCTAAATTGCCGGTGTTCAATTTTGAGGCAACCATTCGTAATGCCAAGTTAAAGGCGCTTAAACTTTACAAGGATTCTTTAATGATCGATGCGAGATTTAAGACAAATTTTTCAGGAAATAATTTAAGTAATATCCAGGGAAACCTGTTGATTCAGCAGGTAAGACTTGATAATGTAAAAGGTGTTTACAATGTTGACTCTCTGAGTCTCCATGCCAGCGGAACCGGCAAGGAAAGAAATCTGACGATCAGCTCTGATATTTTGGAAGCCAGTATAAAGGGGCAATATGATTTAAATACGATTCCGTACTATTATAAAGCACTTGCAAAGAAATATATTCCATCTCTTAAAACAGACATTAAACCTTATGGAGATCAAATTTTCCAGTTCAACCTGAAGATAAAGAGATTTGAACCTGTCGCCGAACTCCTGGTTCCGGGCCTTGAAATTGAGGATCAGGCTGAATTTGTGGGGGATTTCGATTCGCCTCACAATGTTGCGACGGTTAATGGATTCGTTAAGAAACTAAAGTACAAGGGGATAATAGTAAACAACATTATTATTGATGAGAACACTTCGACCAACCAGCTACAAGCGATTGTTACATCGGACCGGGTTGATCTAAATGACAGCCTATATATTAAAAATGTCAATATCTCTAATATTCTTAGAAACGATAGTCTTTCTTTGAACGTAAAGCTTGCCAATTCTGATGACGCTAATCAACTGGACTTAAACGGTCTTGTTGAATTTAAGAATGATACTTCTCGTGTGAGCATACTACCTTCCATATTGAAGATAAACAATGAAGATTGGAAGATTCAGGAGAAAGTAAACATTAAATTTCAGGAAGGAAAAACAGAGATAATTAATTTTGATCTCAGCAATGAAAATCAGCTCCTGACTGTTAATGGCACACTGTCGACTAACCCGGACGATTTACTGGAAATAGGGTTCAGGAATTTTGACCTTACCAGTCTCAATCCATTCGTAAAAACACTCGGTTTGCAGCTTGCTGGAAATTTGAATGGCGAGACGAAGTTATACAATATCCTGAAATCGCCGAGAATATCGGATAATATCAAAATTGATTCTCTAACTTTTAATAAAACGTACATTGGCGATCTGACCGATACTTCATCATATGATCAGTTAAACAATGTCGCTAATATTTACACCAACATTGTTTCAGGTAGTAAAGAGACATTGAGGATTCTTGGCAATCTGGATCTTGAGAAAAAAGATTTAGATCTAAGTGTAAAGCTTGACGGAAGTGAACTTGCTGTTCTGGAGCCGTTCGTAAAAAATCTTGTATCTGATCTGAAAGGACATATATCAGCAGATCTCGCGGTAAAAGGTGCATTTGAAAAGCCCCTGATCAATGGAGAGATTTCATTTGACAAAGGGACAATGACTATAAACTATCTTAAGACGACCTATTCGTTAACAGATCAGGTTGTAGTGGACAATAGTGTGATCAGGCTGAATGACCTGAAGTTACTGGATGTTGACAACAATCAGGCCATAGCTAATGGGTCTGTAGATCTCAACAACATCAATACGCCTACACTTGATGTTACAGTCAACGCAAAAAATTTCATGGCATTAAACACTACTGAAAAGGACAATGGGATTTACTTTGGAAAGGCCTATGGTACAGGAACATTTAAGTTTAAAGGTCCGACAAATAAAATGTTTATAGACATCGATGCCAAAACGGAAAAGGGTACTGTTTTCAATCTTCCGCTGAATAATTCGGAAACAGTGTCTAACAAGGATTTTATAACTTTCGTTAGTAAAGACACGACCAAGACTGTGAAAAGACAAACGAGCTTCGATGGTCTGACTATGAATCTGAAACTTAGTGTTGATGCCAACAGTACTGCAAATATTTTTACAACACTTGGTAATCTTAGCGGCAAAGGGTATTCTAAAAATCTGGAACTGAATATCAATAGCCTTGGAGATTTCGAAATGTCAGGAGATTATATCATTGAAACCGGAAATTTTGATTTTACTGCTCAGGAGATCATAAATAAAAAATTCAGCATCAGACAAGGCGGTACAATCAGGTGGACAGGCAACCCTACGACTGCTCAGATTAACTTAAAAGCCATATACGCACTTAGGGCAAGCCTTACCGACCTTTACACTGCCGCGAACAGAGATCGCCCTAATGGTGATGAACGTGTTCTCACGGAGGTCGAAATGGGACTCAGTGGACTTCTTTTAAAGCCAGAGATTAAGCTGGACATCTTTTTCCCCTCAAATCCGTCTACCAAAGAGGAGATGCAATCTTATTTCAATGATGATAATAACAGAAATCTTCAGGCATTAAGTTTGATTATAAGAAGAAGCTTTGCGCCGGGAACCGGAAAAGAGGATCTGGGCAAACAACTTACTTCAGGGGTTGCGAGTACGGCGACGGAATTATTGTTTAATCAATTTAACAATGTATTGTCCTCTCTTAATCTTGATTTTGTAGACATCAATATCCGTTCATTAAGCGAAGCCAATGCTTCGTTCAGATTTTTTAACAACAGGGTAATTTTAAATGCCGGTATTGTCGACAGACGAAGTACAAGTGACCTCTCTCCGATTGGGTTTGCAAGCAATAATGTAGGGGGCGAGGTTGAACTGCTGACGCTTATTAAAAAGGATGGCACTCTGGTAGGAAAACTTGCTAATAAGCCTCCGACACAGCAGAATAGTTTCTTTGATCCAAATCTTAACCAAAACAACAATGTAACATCAGTTGGATTGATTTATAGCCAGCAGTTCGACAGTTTTACAGAGTTTCTCCAGAGAATTACAGGTCAGTATCACAAGGCTCCAAAAGCCAAAGCGGATGAGGAAAAACCTGCGCCCGCCGGGTCTAAGACTTCTAAAAACAAAGAAGCGGTTATCATTGACAATAAAAAGAATAAGAAAAAATAATTCTCTTATCCTTTCATGATCTGATGACCCATCTTATCTCTTTTGGTTCGAAGATAAAGTTCATTGTGTATATTACTCTCGATCTCAATGGCTACATTTTCTACAATCTCTAATCCGTAACCGATCAAGCCGGCTCTTTTGGTAGGATTGTTGGACATCAACTTCATTTTTGTAACTCCTTGTGCCCTTAGTATCTGGGCACCCACACCATAGTCACGTTCGTCACCTTTAAATCCAAGTTTGATATTTGCTTCAACAGTATCAAATCCGGCATCCTGCAGATTATAAGAGCGAAGTTTATTGATCAATCCAATTCCACGGCCTTCCTGGTTCATATAGACAATCACGCCCTTTCCTTCCTTGTCAATCATTTCCATAGCTTTGTGTAGCTGGGGACCGCAATCGCATCTGCAGGAGCCAAATATATCTCCTGTTACACAGGAACTATGTACTCTTGTTAATACGGGTTCATCGCCAGACCATTCACCTTTGCTGATGGCCAGATGTGTTGCATTGGTATCAAGTTGAGTATAGGCTGTCATTTTAAAATCACCCCACTGCGTCGGTAGATTCACAGTAACTTCTTGCTTTATTAAGCTTTCCTTGCTGAGTCTGTAGGCAATTAGATCTTTAATGGAAATGATTTTGAGCTGATGCTGGGCAGCAATCTTAATAAGGTCGGGCAATCTGGCCATTTCGCCATCGTCTTTCATGATCTCTACCAAAACCCCAGCTGGTTCCATCCCAGCGAGTCTTGCCAAATCGACAGCAGCTTCAGTATGTCCAGAGCGTCTTAAGACACCGCCATCCTTTGACCTCAGCGGAAAGATGTGACCCGGCTTACCCAATTCAGCAGGATCTATATCAGGATTGATTAGCGCAAGGATAGTCTTCGAACGGTCAGAGGCGGATATACCAGTGGTGCATCCATGACCGAGAAGGTCGACGGAAACCGTAAAATTAGTTTCATAAGCTGCTGTATTTTTCCCTACCATGGGTTCCAGACCCAATTCATCACATCTCTCTTCTGTAAGAGGTGCGCAGATTAATCCGCGTCCATAAGTGGCCATAAAATTGATTACTTCTGGGGTAGCATTAGCCGCTGCAGTCAAAAAGTCGCCTTCGTTCTCTCTGTCTTCATCATCAACCACGATAATTACCTTACCTGCTTTTATATCTGCAATAGCATCTTCTATTGCATTTAATCTTATTTCCATTTCTATGAATCTATCGGCGACCAAGCTTAAATTTGGTTGGTCACATATTAAGTACATTACAAAGTTACGACGTTATGAATCAATATTCTTTACTAAAGTATCATAAATAAGTAATGATAAGGTGTAAGGCTGGTAAGCAAATTTACTCTGTTATGGCTTCTTTACCGTCTTCCTGAAAAGATTTATGAATAATTGCTTGAAATAGTCGATATCAAATAAGGCAGAGTCGACGGTCGCTTTGTAGGTGAGGAAGGCCCCTAAAGGTGACAGGATAAATATAGCAAGCCACATTCCAAAAAAAGATCTTAGCGAGCCTGTCGTAGCTGACTTTTCTGATACCGTAGCAATGATGTGATAAAGAAGAAAAAATACGATAGCCATAACCACAGGAAGTCCTAATCCTCCTTTTCTGATGATAGCACCTAGCGGAGCCCCTATAAAAAACAGCAATAGACAGGATGCTGCCAAAGTGAATTTTCTTTGATATTCAAGTTCAACTTTAATAATGCTTCTAGCCTTATCTTCATAATCTGTTGTCCTGCCTGATGCGGCTTGTAATATTGTGGTTGCTATATCTAAAGCCGCTTGTACTGTCGAAAGCCTCTGCTCCCTGGGTATAGATTTAAATATCGACCCATTAATTACTTTCAAAGGGGTCTTAAATTTTGTATATCCCTTGGTATAGTTATTCTGCTTATAATAACTTCCGACGCTGATAGCGGCAGATTTATTAATGCTATCAAGATCCTTAATCAGAGAATCTTGCTTTTTAGCCAGGCCTTTTAGATTGAGCATCGCTGTGTTGTTTCTGAAATCCTGCTCATCAGTTCTATTCATTTTAAAACTTGAAATATCAAATTTCTGGTCGGTCTCCATGAATCGCATCCGGGTTAACTCTTGTCTTGGATTGCTGAATGTATTCCTGCCGCTCGATTCTTCATAGCGGACTCCGTTTTTCAGTTTTAGGAAAAGGTATTGGTCATTGCTGGACATTGTGCCTTCCTTTGCAATTATAATCTTTGCTATGCCGTTTGAACTGGTATGGTCATATATCATTACATCGTATAATGATACCCCGTCACTACCTTTCCGGTTGACCCTTATAGAATATCCAGGTATGCTATTATTGAATACCCCTGGCTTAATTAAAAATGACAATTTCTTATTTGTGATATCCCATAGCAATGACCCAAATTTCAAATTGGCCTTGGGTAGAATATAGTCAGAGAACATAAAAGAGCTGATTGCTATGCCGATTATCAGCACTAGTAACGGAGTCATAGCCTTTTGAAGGGAGACTCCTGCCGACTTTATGGCTACCAGTTCATAGTTCTCTCCCAAGGTACCGAATGTCATAATAGAAGATAGCAAAATGGATAACGGCAATGCCATTGATACGTTTGCGGCCGAGGCGTAATACATGAGCTCTAGTATTACATACCACTCAAACCCTTTTCCTATTAAGTCATCTACATACTTAAATAAAAAAAGCATCAATAGAATGAACATCACTATAAAAAAAGTGACAAAAAAAGGTCTTATAAATGCTTTGAGCAGAAGTAAATGAATCTTTTTCAACGTACAAATTTACGCAAAGCGATTGAAATCTAAGCGCCAATCACACTATGTAAATAGTTTATTTGATTATCCCATATTAGAGTCCTTTCAGCACGTGTCTCTTCAGTAGCAAAGTCTGTGATAGATAAAGCCACATCGTTGGTTAGTTCGTCCTGAACAATCTCCATTTCAAAATAACAATGAGGTTCATCGTCTACCCACTTGAACTTAACTGACTTATTTTCCTTTACACTCAAAAGCTTTGCTTTTTGGACCTCATCATCCCATGTGAATGTATATACCTGATCTCTGAAAATCACATCATCGGCAAACCACTGAGACAAACCGTTCGGTTCACTAATAAAGCTAAACAAAATACGTGGAGACGATCTCAATTCATATTCCAATGTAAATTTTTTCTTTTCTGACATCGTTAAACCCTTAAACGCTGAATTAATTAGACTATTTTTTTTTATTTGTTTCTAAAGAAAAGTAATTTATTCTATATTTGCAACTCTTTAAAAATTAAGATGCCCGGCGGGGTAGCTCAGATGGTTAGAGCGCAGGATTCATAACCCTGAGGTCGGCAGTTCGATCCTGCTCCCCGCTACATTAAAGGCTTTATCGAATCGATAAAGCCTTTTTTCATTTATAAATTTTTCGATTATCCGGTGTCTGCTCATTAGCTAATCTACTTCCTCACCCCCCAGCCTGAATTGCAATCAGATGATGGGTGGATATGATATGATGTCGCTGAGCAATTGCGTCTTGCAAAATACAATGTCACTTTGAAACGTAGCTTTCAGCCAGCTTTATTGCATTATACGCGTTAACAATACCGCCACTGAGGCAAAGATCCGAGAAACTGATTCTCAGATTTTCATCCTTATCATTTTTGTATTTTACTTTATGATCAACCTTCGCAACTGATTTCATAATGATTTCCCGGACCTGGTAAGGTTTTAAATCAGGAAAATAAGAAAGTATCATAGCTGCTAATCCTGATACTACCGGGGCCGCCATACTAGTTCCATCGAACACGTCATATTTTGAACCGGGAACAGTTGAATTAATCAAAAAGCCTGGTGCAAAAACATCAACCATGTACTTACCATAGTTAGAGAATGAGGCTTTTAAAGATCCATCATCTGCATAAGCACTTGCGCCCACTTCGATCCAGTTGTTCGCATGAGGTAACTTAAACATGGCTGTATCAATAGGATCAGGTTTAATTATACCGTTACCGCTCCCTCTTGAAATACTCTGATTTTGCATTTGATTCTGAGTAGGGGTAAAAGGAATTTTAATCTGCGCCTTTTTATGAATCTTTTTGTAAGCGATTGCCTCGGGACTATCAAAATATTTATTAGGATAATTTTCCTCCAAATCAATACTTAAATTATCATTTCCAGCCGCATGCACAAGTAAGACGCCTTTCTCTTCAGCATATTTAACAGCCTCATCTACCACTTCTTTATTCCATTTAAAGCCCTTTCCAAAGCTCATATTAATTATTCTTGCTCCATTATCAACAGCATAACGGATACCATTGGCTACATCTTTATCTCGCTCATCTCCCTCCGGGACCACCCTGATTGCCATAATAATTACGCTATTAGCGACTCCCATTATACCAATATTATTTGTCCTGTTGGCAGCTATAATTCCGGAAACATGCGAACCATGGTCAGCATTAGGCCCACTTACGTCACTGTTGCCATAATTATGTTCTCTTGCATTTTCATAATCATCTCCAACGAGTTCCTTTCGCGGATCATATTCCAGATTTAGATTGTACTTTAGCATTACATCATATTGCTTATAAGCATCTTTCATCTCTTTGAAAAACTTTTCAATCCCACCGCTATCTTTTGCACCACCTCTGATAATCTTCTTAATCTGTTCTTCCTCTTCACTATCTGCAACATATTTATCTATATCCTCTAATGAAGGGATTTTTTTATGGTTAATCAAGGCTACAGAATCTAATACTTTATTAATCGTACTAATGAAACCAAATGATGCATGAGCATTATTGTACTTCTCACCAAACTCCTTCGTCACTCTTTTATATAATGCAAACTCTTCCTTTTGGACACTATCCAATACAGTAAGGTTAGTTGTCGAGGCATATTTTGGCAAATAAACCCTTCTTATCCTTGTCATCTCAAGATTGTCGTAAGCTAAATTGCCATTCTTTGAGCCAATAAAATTCCAGCCGTTTATATCGTCAATGTATCCATTTTGATCATCGTCAATGCCATTACCAGCTATCTCACCTTTATTTACCCATAAAATATCCTTTAAATCCTCATGATTGATATCTATACCTCCATCTATCACAGCAACAATTATCTTTTGTTTAGGCTTTTTGTTGATTAACAATTCTTTGTAAGCTTTTTCAGTACTAATACCAAAATATCCATCTTTAACCAGATCTAGATTATACCAATTCGCGGGGAGCTGTATATCCTTACTTTGAGAAAATACAGGAGCACTGAACACAAGACATAATCCTAACACATAAATTCGCTTCAAACTCATCATAAATGTCTTTTATTAAAATTAACGTAAAACACAATAATACGGTTTTATTACATTTCCTTTAATAATTTAGCATTTTTTAACAGTATGATGGCCTGTTTTGGTTCGGTTTAGATACTGTCTTTTGGGTATACCGTTGTGTTTGCATTCCTGTGGTAGCTATGCTATAGCTGGCATTTGTTATAAACAAGAAAAGCCTGCAGTGATTAACTACAGGCTTTCTTTAAGATTTGGCACCGACCTACTCTCCCACGTGTTACCGCAGTACCATTGGCT
>DATFQH010000084.1:0-23461 GCA_035264385.1 Pedobacter sp. | reverse complement strand
GGAAACTTCAGGAATTTCCTGAGCTTCAAAAGAGAATATCTGGATGAAGTGGGCTCTGAGGATTCATTCGGGAGAACAATCTGGGCACTCGGCTACCTGATTAATAATGCGCCAAACAATTCTTACCGTGAATTTGCTCGTGAATTGTTTCTGAAATCGGTTCCTCATTTTGAAAATTTAAAGCATTTGCGCGGTATTGCGAATACCATGATCGGACTTGCGCATTTTCTTCAGGCAAATAAATATGATCAACACATCAGGAAGCAACTGGATCGTCTTGCTGAGCCATTGAAGGCTGCTTATCGTGCTAATAAACAAGGACACTGGCTCTGGTTTGAAGAGAAAATGACTTACGACAATGCCATTCTGCCTCTTGCGTTATTATGCCATTTTGAGATCACCGCAGATAAAGAGTCTATGGATATCGCATTGGAAAGTATGGAGTTCCTGTCGCAGAAAACACTTATACATGGTTACCTAAACCCGGTGGGGAACGATGGTTGGTTATACAGAGATGGAGGAGAGATGGCACTTTACGACCAGCAGGCCATTGAAACGATGGCTATGGTACTGATGTATTTCAAAGCTTACGAGATTACGCACGATCTGACTTATATTAAACAGATGTATTTGTGCTACCAGTGGTTCCTTGGCGAAAACAGCCTGCATCTGCCACTTTATGATTATGAAACAAAAGGTTGCGGAGATGGCTTGCAGACTTATGGCGTGAACCGGAATCAGGGTGCTGAAAGCACACTGGCCTATTGGATCTCGCATCTGATCGTATTGAAAGCGTTGGAATCTGAATATGAATTTATTCAAAGTGCAGACCTGACCGCAGCACAGAAACAGGTTTTTAATTAAGCCGCTTTATGAAGATCGCTGTACTTGCTCCCATTGCCTGGAGGACGCCGCCAAGGCATTACGGGCCATGGGAGCAAATGGCTTCAAACCTTACTGAAGGATTGATTGCTTCCGGACTTGATGTGACCTTATTTGCTACAGGCGATTCTATAACAGAAGCACGGCTGGATGCAGTGGTTCCAAAAGGATATGAAGAAGACAAAACTGTCGATGCCAAGGTAGCGGAATGCATGCACATTAGTAACCTCATGGAACGGGCGGCTGAATTTGACCTGATCCACAATCATTATGACTTCTTGCCACTAAGCTATTCTGGTCTCATAGAAACACCTGTGCTGACGACCATTCATGGGTTTTCTTCCGAGAAGATTATCCCTGTTTATCAGAAATATAACAGCAGCAATCATTATGTTTCCATCAGCAATTCAGACAGACACCCCGCATTAGATTATCTGGCTACCGTTTACAATGGTCTCCGGACTTCAGAGTTTAATTTCAACACGTCGGCAGAGGATTACCTGTTATTTTTTGGCAGGATCCACCCGGATAAGGGTACTGCCGAGGCAATAGAAATTGCCATCAAGACCAACAAAAAACTGATCATTGCGGGAATAGTACAGGATGCCGGCTATTTTCGTGAAAAGGTCGAACCCTTTCTCGGGGAACAGATAATTTTTGCCGGATCTGCTGGGCCGCAACAGCGGAATGAACTGCTGGGCAAAGCGGCTGCGCTGCTGCATCCCATTAATTTTGAAGAACCCTTTGGCCTGAGTGTTGCCGAAGCGATGCTTTGCGGAACGCCTGTTATCGCGTTCAATAAAGGCTCAATGCCCGAGCTGATCAAACCCGGGGAGACTGGCTTTTTGGTGAAGGGTGTTGATGAGGCTGTGGCAGCGGTCGAAGCATTGCACAGCATCGACCGCCTGGCTTGCCGTAATTGGGCCTCAGCAAAGTTTTCCCAAGAAAAAATGGTACAAGACTATATCGAGTTATATCGCAGAGTGCTTTAGTTTTTCTAAGAGTACATCAATCTTAACGCCTGCGAATGATGAGCAATAATCTGATAATCCATAAGGAATAATCAGCTCGCCATTGTGGATGATTGACCCGCATGAATAAAGTACATTTGGCACGTAACCTTCTCTTTCATCGTTGTTGGGTATCACCAGCGGTTCTTTAAGTCTGCCAATTTCGATAGAAGGGTCTTCCAGATCGAACAGGCTCGCGCCAAGACAATACTTTCGCATTGGTCCTACGCCATGTGTGATCACTAGCCATCCTGCTTCTGTTTCAATAGGAGATCCGCAATTGCCGATCTGAATAAATTCCCAGGAGAACTTAGGAGACTGAAGCTTTACCGGATTGTCCCAAACAGTGAGTTTGTCGGAATACATCAGGTAATTATTACAGCCGTCAATACGCGACATCATTACATACTTGCCATTGATTTTCCGTGGAAAGAGTGCAAGATTCTTGTTCTGAGCACCCACTCCGTGCAACGGACTGATCTTAAAGTCGTAAAAATTCGTGGTCTGTAATAATTTAGGCATAATCATAGCACCATCGAAGGCGGTATAAGTAGCGTAGTAGATGACAGTTCCATCTTCTTTAATGAACCGTACAAACCTGGCATCTTCTATACCTTTTCTCTCAAATTCAGAGATAGGAAATATAACACGGTCTGAGATATCTGTATCCCGCGAAAAACTGATTTCATGATAGGTATCGGAAAGCCAGAGAATCTTGTCGTATTCAAGCTTACGCAGATCATCTTCCTGCAAATTCTTACCATCCAATATGATCTTTCTGAGAGTGGCGTAATCGAACTTGTCCTGCAGTTTGGTACCGATTTCATCCAGGACTACTATATCGATCTTAGAGTCTGCCGCTTTTTTAAGGAACAGCTTTTTATTGTAGACGGCATTTTTAATGACTTCTGCTTCATCAATATAATTCCCTGCAGGGATGACAGTAATGTCATGATTACGGTCTATGAGTGCTCTCCTGAAAACTACCGAGGAGATGTGCCCTTCCCCTACTGCCCTGAAGCTGATGATCACCCGTTTTTCTCCTTCAACCAGATCTGACTGGTCCGGATCTTCGATTACAGAAGGGTTAAAAAATGCTGCGGATTCGATGGAGTATTCGTGTGTGAAGTAAGAACCAAGCAACAGCTTCATGTCCTTATCCAGATCATCGTAGTCTATGCCTGCAGCCTCGATACAATGTTTTACCTTTTTACAGTGCCTAGTCAGGATCTTGGTGATGTTCCTGTGCCGTTTGGAATATTCCTGAAGCAGTGGAGATATCAACCCGAAAACCTCTTCCTGAGAGAGCTCCGTTACCTTTTTAATGACTTCTGCCGCCCTTTCTTCTCCGTTGAAGAAGAATCTGGCGATCACCCTTTTCGGGTCTGGATATACTTTAACCGGTTTTCGTTCTATTAGTATTCTCATGTGTATAATAAAGGTTTAATCGGGAAAAAGGTTTTGTTAAACTTATATTTTCAACCGAATTATTTCTTCTGTTCTATTTCCCGGTCTATCTCTAATATATCAACTTCAGCTGAAGAAGTGTAGTCTCCGATCAGATATTTATTGAAGTGGTCTGCTAGTTTCCAGAATCCATACTCCGTAAGGTCTCCAAAGGCATGACGCTGCCCGGGCATGATTACGAATTCAAATCTCTTACCGGCTTTCATCAGTGCATTGGCCATGCGGATCGTATTCGCCGGGTGAACGTTGTTGTCTACATCACCGGCCATGAGCAATAAATGTCCTTTCAGGTTTTTTGCGAGATCAGGATTTTTTTCGATGTTGTAGCTGAAAGTTGTATCGCCCTTGGCAGAGACTACTTCTTTTACCCCATGATGTTTTTCACTCCACCACCTGTTGTAAATGCTGTTATCGTGGTTACCTGCATTGGATACTGCTGCTTTAAAGAAATCGGGATATACCAGCATGGCAGCAGTAGACATGAAGCCACCGCCGGAGTGCCCCGTGATCCCTACCCTGTTTATATCGATAAATGAATATTTATCTGCCAGTTGCTCTGCCGCAGCTTTCTTGTCTGCCAGACCATAATCCCGGAGATTGCCATAGCCATAGGTATGGTACCATTTAGACCTTGCCGGATTACCGCCCCTGTTTCCTACTGTAACTACAATATAGCCAAACTGAGCCAGGCGGTCTGTTCTGTCCATAGATTTGCTGAAGGTGGTGTTTACCGCCTCGGTTTGCGGGCCAGGATAAACATACTCTATGATAGGGTATTTCTTGTTCGGATCGAAGTTAAAGGGCTTGTACATCACACCATAAATATCAGTAATGCCATCATCGGCCTTTACTTTGAATGGCTCCGGAAATTTATATCCTGTAGCCATTAAAAGCGAAAGGTCTGTAGTTTCCAGATCCATTACCTTTTTACCTCTGTTATCTATTAATACTGACTTAGGTACCGTATTTACCCTTGAAAAGTTATTTATAAAAAATCTGTTCTCATCGTTCATGTTCACAGCGTGATCATAATCGCCCGGATTAAGTAACTGCAAACCTGTCCCATTAAAGTTGATCCGGTACAGGTGCATATAGTAAGGATTTTCTTTGCCCTCTCTTCCGTTGGCCGTGAAGTACAGCACTCTATTCTTTTCATCTATATTTACGATGCTTTCGCAGTGAAAAGCTCCTTTGGTGATCTGGTTCTTTAGTTTGCCATTGCTGTCGAAAAGATAGAAATGAGCCCAGCCATCGCGCTCAGACCAATGAATAATTTCCTTACCGTCGCCGATCAGGCCCGGGCGATTGATCTCTACGTAGGTATTAAAGCGTTCTTCAATTAGTGGTTTCACCGCACCGGTAGAGATATCTATGGTACATACATCTACACGTTTCAGATCGCGGCTGGTACGTGAGAAATAGATCTTACTGTTGTTACCCAGCCATATAGACGGGCGGAACTCGTTGTCGCGATCCTTGTTTAGAGAAGGCGCCCTCCAAACAGAAACACTCTGATCTTTAAAGGCATCGGTGTTTAGTTTTTTATAGGTCTTTGCCGCAAAATTGAACAGCAGCATTTCATCTTTCGGCGCCTCAGGTTCTCCGGGCATCTGGTACTTATATGTTTCCAGCGTTGGGCGGCCGGGGGCTACATTGTTGATCACCCAAAGGTCTTTCACCTTACGGGAATCTGTTCTGTCGAGTACAAAATGTTTAGCATCCGGCGACCACAATACATAGGCGCCTCTTCTTTTCTTATCATTTTTCTCTACTTCTTCATTGTTCTCTCCGTCACCGTCGCCTCCGTAAGCATAAAACTTTACGCCGTCTTTGGTAAGCTGGTGCTCTACGATGGTACTGTCGTCTTCATTTTTAACTGCCTTTCTGTAGTTTTCCTTATCCATCCAATACAAGTTATATTTCCTGGTAAAAATGATGGCGGATGAATCTGGTGCTACCGAACCCCATGAGGGCTTAGTTTTTGGTTTGGTGTAGTTGGGCACTTCACTGAGCTTGGCACTGCCAATTTCGTAGTTGAAATAGAAGATCTTTTTCTGCATAGAATCGGCGGCCTTTTTATCTTTTCTGTCTTTCTTGAGCTCATCAATTGTACTTCTGACCTCAAAGGTAATCTGCTTTTCATTGGCCGAGAATTTCAGGTTTTCGAGTGGCAGATGTTGTGCGTCAAAAGGATCACGGATGGTGCTGGTGATTTCTGCAGCAAGTTTTGCATTATCGAAAATCTTCTTCTTGCTTTTGGCAGAGGGATCTACCAGGTACCATTGCTTGCCGTTGGGTGTTTCATATTCATACCAGAATCGATTACTCAACTTCAGCCAGTGTGGGTCTACGGCAGTAGAATAAACTATTTTTTTAAGTTTGGCCGGTGAAAACCTGGAAGCCAGCTGATAATTTGCCTTCGTAGCAGGCGCCGCATCTTCTGTAATGGTAAAGGTTTTGGTTTGTGAGATGACATTTATAGAGGTAAAGAGTGTTGATAAAAGAAAAAAGAAGAGTTTTTTCATGAATTTCTTGGTGTGTGAATTGAACGGGCTAAATTATTGATTAATCGCTTTGATGCAGGTCTTTATTTGTAATAAAAATGATATTTTTGAGCCAAATATTTATCAATGAAGCAACATTTTTTAACAATTTTGGCCGCTGCACTTATCCTTGCAGCAGGTTGCCAATCTAAATCGCAGACCAGCGCAGATGTAACTGAAACAAAAGACACCGTGTTACAGGCGGGTACAGAAGCTACACAAACTGAAAAGATTGACGTAAGCAAGATCAAAGTGGCCGACGCAAAAGCCATTCTCGCACGCACGCAAGTACCTATTTTATGTTATCACCAGGTGCGCAACTGGAAACCGACAGATGGGAAAGTGGGCAAGGATTACATTGTTGAGGTGCAGAATTTTAAAGACCAGATAAAAATGCTGGCAGATAGTGGCTACCATACCATATTGCCGGATCAGTTATATGCTTACCTGAATACAGGTGCGCCTCTGCCGAGCAAACCCATCATGCTCACTTTTGATGACACAGATATGGATCAGTTTACCATTGCTGCGCCTACCTTAAAGAAATATGGCTATAAGGCGGTCTATTTTATCATGACGGTATCCATTGGCAGAAAAGGAAAGTTTGTAGATTATATGACCAAAGAGCAGATCAAACAGTTATCTGATGAAGGCAACGTCATAGGCAGTCATACTTATGACCATAAAAACTTCAAAAAATACCAGGGCAAAGATTGGGAAGAACAACTGGATAAGCCTACAAAAAAACTGGAGGAAATTACCGGAAAAAAGATGACGGAATTTGCTTATCCGTTTGGTCTGTGGAATGCTGAAGGTATTCCGGAGCTGAAGAAACGTGGTTTCAGAATGGCATTTTCTCTAGCTGACAAGCGTGATCAGAATGATCCTTTATTTACCATAAGAAGGATTATCGCCAGTGGTTACTGGAGCCCAAAAACACTGAGCAACAGCATTAAAAGAAGTTTTTAGACAGTACTCCTTAAACTAAATGCCCTCCTGACGAGTAGGCCAGGAGGGCATTTTATGTTTATTCAGATATTGATACTACTTTCGAAGGCGACTAAACTACTGTTTCAATTTTATATTTATTGCCGTTGAACTCAAAAGTGTCATCCTTCTTTTTATTGAGCAGCAGCTTACCTATTGGAGATGCAGGCGATATAGCAAATATGGATTTGCCTTCGGCAGTGAGCTGACCAGCGCTTACACTTAGATAAAAAGTACCATGATTGGTATACACGACACTGCCGTGCCTTGCTATATCCGAATCTGAGGCATGCGTATCAATGGCCTGCAGAACTCTTAAATTATCCTGAGCATCGATCAGCAAACGTTTATTCCTGTCTATATCCTGCTGCAGCATTTCTCTGCTCGTTTCATATTTGTCACCGGCACTGCTTTTTGTATCGTCATTACTCGCTTCGCGCGCCTGCGCAAGCGCCACTTCAGCGGTCTGGATTCTTTGCTCAATAAAATCTAAACACAGCTGGTATAAAGTTTCTTTAATTTGGTTCATAAAACTAGGATTCTACCCATTTAATCTTGTCTTGCAGGGATTGGCGCATTGCTTCGCGTGGTGGTTCATCATGGTATCCCATGTAAAACAAGCCATAGCACTTTTCCTGTTCATCTAAGTTAAGATAATACTTCAATTCTGCAAGCATACCCGGCGAACTCCAATATGCGCCTACATTCAGGGCCTCGGCCGTTAGTGCCATATTCTGAACCGCGCAGGCAAGCGCAGCAAGTTCCTCCCATTCCGGAACCTTATCGGCATGCAAATGCAGGTTGAGTGTAATGATGCAACTGGCCTGTCCTGCTTTTTCTATAATACTATCGTGCTTCTTTTGCAGGAACTGATGTTCAGGAGTAACTTCCCGGTACAGACGGGCGAGCTCCTGACCAAGCTTGAGCTTGCCTTCATTTCTGAATACAATAAAACGCCAGGGTTGAGTGAGTTTATGTGTTGGTGCATAATTTGCACTCTCCAGAATCTGTTGTATAATTTCTAAAGGCACTTCCTGTGAGGTATAGCTTACGGGAAAAATGCTACGCCTGCGTTTTATGATTTGGGTGAGGATATCTATGTCAGTTTTCATTTGATTTTTTAAGTTGCTTTTTAACCTGTCTGGCTCTTGCAAAGAACGCTATACTTTCTATGTCCGTCAAATAGTCTATTGTTTCCAGAAGGTCATCTTTGATCCAATTGTAGCGAGGAACAAGGTTGGCAAGGGCTTGCATGCAATGTACTTTTGCAGCTACCAGCATTTCCGTATCAACCATCCAGGTAAATAGTACTTCAATGACTGGATCAAAATCTATAGTTTCTGAAAGCTTTTTGTATTCCGGATCGGCGTCTTTTGCGGTAAGCAGCGCAATGATCTTGGTATAGTGCCGCATGGCTGAAGGATTTTTTTGTACAGGTAACAGTTCCAGCAATTTATTAATATGTGGAGCAAATTGCCCCGGCCGTCTTACCATGATATATTCAAGCATCCATGCTGCCCTGTAAGCAATTTCTTTTTTCTTATGGAAACTGATCGCCAGGAGATCGTCGATGTTCAGTTCGTGGTTTTCTATAATGGCCGTGGAACTGGCCACCATATGAGTTTTTACAGGTGTATCCAGCCTTGCAATTAATTCTTCTTTTTCCAGGTTACTTGTCTTTAAAACACAAACTTATTGAAAAGCGTGCTGAATAGCACAGACACCAAAAAATATTTTTATAAATAATGATTACCTTTGCGGCTTATTTTTCAGCAATATGATTTCAGTTTCCAATTTATCACTCCGTTACGGAAAGCGCACCTTATTCGAAGATGTAAACTTAAAATTCACTCAGGGCAACTGCTATGGTGTGATCGGCGCAAATGGCGCAGGTAAATCTACTTTTCTTAAGATCCTTTCGGGCGAGGTTAACCAGACCACAGGTAGCGTGGCTTTTACTCCTGGTGAGCGCATGGCGGTTTTAAAACAGAACCACTATGAGTTTGATGAATTTCCTGTAATCGAAACGGTAATGATGGGTCACAAGGAACTGTATGACAACATGAAGGAAAAAGATGCCATTTATCTGAAGGAAGATTTTACCGACAAGGATGGTGAACGTGCGGGTGAACTGGAAAACAGATTTGCTGAGATGGATGGCTGGAACATGGAAAGCAATGCTGCAACCATGCTGAGCAACCTGGGTATCAAAGAAGAGCATCATTATAAACAATTGAAAGAGCTTGATGGTAATCAAAAGGTTCGTGTGTTATTGGCGCAGGCCCTGTTTGGTAATCCTGATATCCTGCTGCTGGATGAGCCTACCAACGATCTGGACATAGATACAATTGCCTGGCTGGAGAATTTCCTGGCAGATTATCAGAGCATTGTGTTGGTGGTATCTCACGACAGGCACTTTTTAGATGCGGTTTGTACGCACATCGTAGACATCGACTTCAGCAAGATGAGTATTTACTCTGGTAATTATACTTTCTGGTACGAATCGAGCCAGCTTGCACTGAAACAACGCAGTGATCAGAACAAGAAGCTTGAGGATAAAGTAAAAGAGTTGCAGGAATTTATCCAGCGTTTTAGTGCCAATGCTTCCAAATCAAAACAGGCTACTTCACGTAAGAAGGCTTTAGATAAAATAGATATTTCGGAGATCAAGGCTTCGAGCAGGAAATACCCTGCAATATTGTTCAATAATCTGGGTAGAGAAGCTGGCGACCAGATTCTGCAGGTAGAGAATCTTTCCTGCACGCTGAATGGCGAAGTGATGTTCAAAAACATCAGCTTCATGGTCAATAAAGGTGATAAGATTGCTGTGCTTTCTCAAAACAGTCTGGCTACTACCGCTTTTTATAATGTGCTTACCGGCCGTGAAAAGAATTTTACCGGCGAATTTAAGTTTGGTGTGACGATTAATGTTGCGGATATCCCTAATGATAATTCATTATACTTTGAAGGCAAGGATGAGAACCTGGTAGACTGGCTTCGTGAATATTCAGGTACAGATCAGGATGAGCAGTTTGTTAGAAGTTTCCTTGGCCGTATGTTGTTTTCTGGTGAGGAAGTACTGAAAAATGTTAAGGTGTTATCGGGTGGTGAAAAAATGCGCTGCATGTTCTCACAAATGATGCTGAGACATGCCAACTTATTACTGTTTGATGAGCCGACCAATCACCTGGATCTGGAATCTATCACAGCACTGAATAATGGTATGAAGGACTTCAGAGGAACTGCTTTGTTTACATCAAGGGATCATGCGCTCACAGAATCTGTGGCCACAAGAATAATTGAGCTGACGCCTAAAGGAACGATTGATAAGATGATGACTTATGATGAGTACATCACGAGCTCTGATATCGCTGCCTTGAGAGCAGAGATGTATAAAGGGACAAAGTAGAGAAACCAATTTTTTCGGAAAAACCGGAAGAAAGGGCATCTTGTTATGCGCTTTAAAGGCAAAAAAAAGAGGGTATGTTTTTCAGGCATTAGCGTCCTTTGCTCCTCTTCGGGAGCCTAAGGAATGTAGCCTGAAAAACATACCCTCTTTTTTTTGCCTTGTTTTATTTTTAAACTAAACCTGACGTATTCTAGTGACCATGCCCGTCTTCTTCAACAGGGTGCAGATCGAACTTAAGGTCCAGGTCATTTGCGCCGGCGAATTTAGCTGCGAAATTGACATCGTTCCAGTTCTCAGCAGTAATGCCAGCTTTGACTCCCGGATTGAGATGGCGCAATACATAACGAAAGGTAAAACCATTGTCGGTATGTTCATCGACGGTCAGATAGCCTTTTACACCTACGTTTATCTTCTTGTTTTCTTTGTCACGGTCTGCGTAAGCATAGGTCAGTACACCATCCGGCGCGCCAAGCAGGAAAGCCTGATGGATATCATGCTTATCTAGAAACTCCTGTTGAATTTCTCTTCCGGCAAAGTCCAGAGCTTTTAAACTTAGTTTGTAAGTGGCGCCTTCGTGTAGGTGCACATGGGTACCTGCGGGTGGCAGCCCATTGCCGTCAAATGCAATCGTTAACGAATCTCCTCCGACAATCGGATTGTAATGAAAATGATCACCATGAGCTTCGCGCTCTACTTCAACAAAGGTCAGTGATGCCTTGCCGATTTCTTCTTCAGGGAGTTCTGGTGCAGGATCTTTCTTACACGCGTTAAAGGTCAAAGCAACGATGGCCACTAAAATTGCAAGGGAGTAATTACGTAATTTGTTCATGTTTTTTGTTGTGATTAATGGTGAATATTTAAAATTTATAAACTAGTCTGAGACTGATGTTCCTTCCTATATCGTGTGTGTAATAGCGGTACCTGTTCATGTATTCCCGATAGCCTTTATTGAACAGGTTGTCTACCCCGGCATTGATACCCAGTTGCTGCCTTCCCGTTTGATAAGTACTGCCGGCCATGAGGCTAAACAGGTGATAAGCGGGAGGCGGCTCGGTATAATCGCTTCCGGGTTCATAGCGTGTCTGCCGGGCTACATAACCATGGCCCAGTTGCAAATAAGATTCGCTTAAAGCCCTGAAATTGAAGTCAAGTCTGAGGCTTTGGTCTATCCTGTCGGAGGGAATGTAAGGCAGGTATTGATCTGCATTGAGGTCTTTGGCCCTCACTGCCGCAGCGTTAATCCTGTAGGACAGAAAAGCCAAAACCCTGTAAACGGCACTGAAATCGATGCCCATAAATGAGGCATTGGTTTGCTGATACCTGAAAATCGGGTAGGTCCCGCCTACGGCTTGCCGGTAGGAAAGACCGGGGCGGGTATAGATGTAGTTGTCAATATACTGTGCGTAGGCATCCAATTCTATGGAAAGCTGACCTGACAGGTACTTGATAGAATTGATCCATTTGTAGCCTTGTTCAGACTTCAGGTTCGGATCTCCGACTTCATATAATCCGGCACCATGGTGAAGCCCGTTGCTAAACAACTCATTAGCTGTAGGGGCCCGCCATGCAAGGGCGAGATTGCTGGCCAACTGCCATCCGGCACTTAATTTATAATGCGCACCCAAAGATCCCGTGACATTATGAAACTGACGCTGCCCACCGTAGTATTCCTCGGTGATGCCACCAGAAGTATCGGAAGAGTTGTACTGATACCTGTATCCAGCTGCATCGAATAATTTAAAATCATAACGCAGGCCCGCTTCCAGCTCCCAAAGTTTTCCTGTCCATTTCTGAACCAGGAACAAACCTCCGGTAAAGCTGTCATAATTGGGAATAAAAGTGTTTGCGAGGGTGCCGGGAACGTTGTTATTCACCTGTACTACGCTATTGAATCCATAAGCTATGTTGAAATTGCTGTCGCGTTGCTGCTTCAGTTCCAGATTCAGCGTATGAGTATTCAAAACCAGATCTGTAATAGGAAGGGCTTCCCGGTCTCCCCTCCTGAAATCGAATTCTCTTCGGTGATTTCGCTGAAAGCCATAGATCACTTCCATTGACTGGTGATCGCTTAGGTCATAATGCGCTTTTACCTTCGCCAGATGATGTAAGATCCGTTGCCGGGGGGCGGTAACAGCATAGGTGAAATCATAGTTCTCGACCGGACGACCGGCTGCTATCCTTGCGGCGATGTCTTCTAATGTACCTGCGTGTGCACTGTAAAGGATGCCCAGGTTTGTACTGAACTGGCTGTAGTAAACTTCATAACCGGCCTTGGCGCTAATGTATCCAAGGGCAGCCGAGTAATTGAATTCCCGCAATCCTGTATTGCCCAGGTAATAGTCAGCAGTTTTTATATTTCCGGCCTTTTTATAACTTCCCTGAACACGCCAGCTAAATCCCGGTAATGAACGTAATGCGCCGTTGAGCATGGCAGAAGTGCTGAATGATCTTCCGTTTGACGACCCTATTGTATGGATTGAACCCCCAATTCCGGGTTCAACCGGAAGATCAGGAGGAATGACCATGACCAGCCCGCCGATCGCCTCGGCACCGTAGCGGACCGATTCTGCCCCCTTGATCAATTGCATGCGTTCTGCAATCATCGGATCAATTTCAGGAGCATGTTCTGCACCCCAGGCTTGCCCCTCGAGCCTGACGCCGTTATTCAGAATCAGAATCCGGTTGCTGTGTAGCCCATGAATAACGGGTTTGGCTATCGTAGCTCCGGTTTTGAGCACGCTCACACCGGCGATGCTCTTCAGTACCTCACCAAGTGCGGAACCTCTGGTAGTTTCCAGCTGGCGCTGGTGCAAGGTGGTGGAAATACTGGTATGACCTACCAGAGATCTCTTACCTTTTATACCTACTTCCTGTAGCTTAATTGTATCAGGTTGCTCCTGCGCGGACAAAATGATGCCGCAACAGCAAAGCATGATTGTGATTATTGAAAATAACCGACAGTACATAATAAAAAAATTAAATGAATATGAACTATATCCCTTTCGGATACAGCAGACGGGCAGGCCGCATTCTGCAGCCTGAAGTTTATCAGTTAGCTGATGATGGAAGGGGGACCTTTGTTGCTCCGGTTCGATACCCGCAGCTGTGTCAAACCTGAGCAGGTAACCGTATTGATCAAAACACTTTTACCTTCAAAATGAATTACAGAAAGCAAAGCAATGTCAATCTGGGTTGAAGTTTGTTGCCTGGCGAAATGATCACAAATCTTGCATTTTCTCTGGCTTTTGGAAATGTGATCCTCTTTATGCGAAAGATGTGTTGCGATCTCATCGTGCTTATGCACGAGTTCAACCACAGGCCCTGCTATGAAAAGACAAAACATTATATATGCTATTGTTCTTTTCAGAAGAAACAACGTGCTACGATCACAAATCTTAAGTAATGGCTTCAACTCCATAATGCAATTAAGTTGCAAATATATTATAATTACCTCAACAAATGCAACAACATTGCTTTTATATTTGCACCCAGGTTATTTTGCCAGATTGGCTAAATGTATTATAGATGAAAATGATCCTAAAACCAAAAAGACTCGACCAGCTGGGAATAACAGCTTCGCTCACCTGCGCCATACACTGCGCTGCGCTTCCATTTCTTGTTACCAGCCTTCCGCTATTGGGCCTGAGTTTTCTGGCCAATGCCTGGGTAGAGATTACCATGATTTGCATTTCCGTGTTGCTTGGCTTCTATTCGCTGCTCAGTTCCTACCGCAGCCATCAGAAAATTGCACCTGTACTGGTATTACTTTTTGGCTTTGCAATGATTGGAAGCGCACACTACCTATTTAAGGAAATGGAAGCGGTACTCATTCCGATTGGCGGACTTACGATTGCCGGAGCGCATTTTTTAAACTGGAAGTACAGTAAATCTTGCTGCATTTAGCTATTTTTACACTTACACTGAAGCTATGAATAAAAAACTGCTTTTAGGTATCTTACTATTATTTATCAGCCTGGTAAACCCTGGCTGCAAGCACACTCCTCCGGATGCAAATGAATTGTATCTTAAATATTTATATAGCCGCCTCAAAAAATAAGAAAGGATGATTACATTAAAATCAGTTTCACATGAATATCCCTCAGGACACCGGATTGCTTTCAAAGACTGGACCATTCAGGATGGAGAGCAATGGATATTATTAGGTTCATCAGGCAGTGGAAAGACTACCCTGCTGCACATTTTGACCGGAATTCTGAAACCAGTGGAAGGACAGGTCATTATAGACAGAACATCCATTTTCAATTTGCGTGCTAAGGAACTGGATCAGTTCAGAGGCCGAAACATAGGGATCGTTTTCCAGCGGCCGCATTTGATCAAAAGCCTGAGCATTTCTGAGAACTTATTAATGGCGCAAAGTTTTGCCAAATTGCCTGAGAACCTGGAACGTGTACATGAGGTACTGGATTCATTAGGGATTGCAGATAAAAAGAATGCCTACATCAGGGAATTGAGCCAGGGACAACTGCAACGGGTTTCGATCGCTAGGGCTGTCATTAACCGCCCTGCTTTGCTGATTGCAGATGAACCCACCTCCAGCCTGGATGATAAAAATACCGCAGCAGTACTGGAGCTGCTGATAAAACAATCTGTACTGAACCATGCTACCCTGATCGTAGCCACACATGATAAAAGGGTTAAGGAGGCATTTACCAATATGTATGAACTGATATGAGCCCATTAAAGATCAGTTGGAAAAGTATATTAGCTAAACCGCTGTCATCGGCACTGAACATGCTGCTGATTGCTTTTGGAACGGGAATCCTGACCATATTGCTGCTTGCTTCCACACAAATCAGCGGGAAGCTGGAAAACAATGCGAAAGACATAGACCTTGTAGTAGGTGCCAAGGGCAGTCCATTGCAGCTGATTTTGAGCAGTATCTATTACATTGATTTTCCTACAGGTAATATTCCGTTAAAAGAAGCAATGGAACTGGCACACAGTCCGTTTGTAAAAAAGGCTGTACCACTGGCCCTGGGAGACAACTATAATGGGGTGCGGATAGTAGGCACGGATAGTAATTTTGTGGCAGTATACAAACTAGGGATTGCTCAGGGTAAATTCTGGCAGGACGATTTTGAAGTGACCATTGGCGCAGGTGTAGCACAACTGCTGAACCTGAAGATAGGAGATAAATTTTATGGGGCACATGGCCTGACAGGAACCTCAGACTTACATAAAGCACATGAGTATATCGTTAAAGGTATCCTAAAGCCACAAAATAATGCAACAGACAACCTTATCCTGACCAGTGTTCCGAGCGTATGGGAGATGCATGAGGATCACGAAAGTACAGGGGATCATGAGCAGCCCAAGGAACTGACTGCTCTGCTGATCCAATACCGTTCACCGATGTCAGTAGCCATGTTTCCACGCATGGTGAACGAAACCACCAATATGCAGGCTGCATCTCCGGCACAGGAAAGTACCCGTTTGTTCTCACTGATCGGAGTTGGTGTAGACACGCTTCAGTGGTTTGCTGTTTTGATTATGCTGATTGCAGCTAGCAGTGTTTTTGTAAATCTTTATAACTCCCTGAAGGAACGCAGCTACGACCTGGCCATTATGCGAACGCTCGGTGCGTCCAGAAGTAAATTATTTATAATCGTGATCAGTGAGGGAATAATGCTAACTATTGCGGGAACTTTAATTGGAATAGCCTTAGGTCATCTAACGCTGCAAATCATCGGGAGTTATCAGGAGAGCAGTCAGGCGAAGCTAAGCGGAATGATTTTACTGTTTGAAGAGTTATATTTGTTTGTTGCTGGTCTGGCTATTGGTATATTTGCAGCAGTAATACCGGCAATACAGGCTTACAGGTCAAACATTTCCAGAATACTCGCTCAGAATTAATATAAACATAATGAAGAAGATATTATTTGCTTTGTTACTTTTTACAGGTCTGGCTACAAAAGCGCAGCATAATCCGGATGATCAGATCATGTCGGATAACTGGGACATTGTTGGCGGCGTCGATTTCAAGATCGTTAAGGATACCGAGATGCTGGCGATTTTTACTGACAAGATTAAGAAACTCGCGAATAAACCGTTTGAGCTTGAAGGTTATATTGTACCCATCAAGGATGGCATGAAGCAAACTAAATTTATGCTTTCTACCCTTCCAATTAACCAGTGCTTTTACTGCGGTAAAAATGGAGTACCCGTAATGGTGATGGTAGAATTGACAGAACCGATCAAGTTTACTTACCAGACCATAGTAGTTAAAGGAACACTGAAATTGAATTCAGGAAACGCAATGGACAATCCTCCAATTGTACTTACCGCAGCAAAGCCCATATAAAAGATGATAGATCCGGCTAACATATTAAAAGCGCACGATTTAAAGCATACTAAACAGCGCGTACGTGTACTGCAAGAGATAGCGCTTGATCAGTCAGCGGTGTCACAGCCGGAACTCGAAAAGAAACTGGGCAAGGAAATAGACCGTGTGACTTTGTACAGAATTCTAAATACTTATGAGGATAAAGGGATTTTGCACAGGATTATGGACTTGAACGGGACGGCAAACTACGCCATCTGCTCATCTTCCTGTACAGAGCATCATCACCATGATGAGCATGTACATTTCAACTGTACCAATTGCCTGAAGATTTACTGCCTGCAGATAAGTATTCCGAGAATAAAAATGCCGGAGGGTTTTAAAGCAAATGCCATAAGCTCTATAGCCTATGGCATTTGTGAAAAGTGTAATATTGCTTAGTTTCTAGTGACCTGAATGACCATCAGCACCATGTGCGTGACCATGGCTCAATTCATCTGGCGTAGCCTCACGTGCAGTTAATATTTTACCCGCAAAAATCAAATTCTTTCCGGCCATCGGATGGTTTAAATCTACTGAAATAGTTTCATCGCCTACTGCAGTAACACCAGCTCTGAAATGGTTTCCCTGATTGTCCTGCAAAGGGATAACGTCTCCCACGGCAGGCAGATCTACATCCTTAAACATATCTTTAGGCAAATCAGCATAAGCTCCCGGATCAATTTCACCGTAGCCATCTGCTGCTGTAAGTTCGAAACTATATTCATCACCTACATTTAATCCGCTTAGATGCTCTTCAAATTTTGGCAACATCATTCCTGTACCATAAAGAAATACTAGTGCATTTTGCTCATCTGCTTTCTCTACAAAAACTTGTTGTCCTTCTTCATTAGTCGTATGCAATTCGTACGTTAATGATACTACTGTATTGGGTTTAATACTCATTATGATGTTATTTAATTATAAACTGTAATGCTTCCTCAACCGTAGCTACGGGCAACTGGCAAGTTTTATTTCGGCAAATATAGATTTTTGTTTCAATGCTTTGCTTATCTTTTAACAACGGAAGATTAGAATTTGTTCCTCCTAATACAATTTTATTGGGGATGTAGATTCTGTTCAGCTCCTTCTTTACTGCATTGATGTCTGTTCCTGCAATGGCAATTTCATTCATGCTAAACACCTCGGCCAGAAGTTGTCCGGCCCAATTGGAATAGGCAGATCCGTAGGTTTTGATCTGGGAATGAACAGCGGCCAGCATTGCACCTGCTTTATCGGTATAGGTGTGATCATCAAACAACAGCCCCAATCTCTGCAGGTTTTGGGCCATTGCGGAATTTGAAGATGGAATTACATTGTCCATTATTTCGTGCTTGCGTGCAATCAGCGCTTCCCCGTTCGAAGCGGTATAGAATAACATCGGACTGTCCGAATCGCTAAAATTCTTCAAAACATAGTCGGTTAATTGCTTCGCCTCCTGCAGCCATTTTTCATCGAAATCTGACTGATAAATAGCAATAAGTGCTTCGATAAAGAAAGCATAGTCATCTAAAAATCCATGAATGGTAGCTTTGCCGTTTTTGAAATTCCTGAAAAGACCACCATCTGCGGTTTTCAGATTGCGGATTACAAAGGAAGCCGCAGTTTTCGCCAGTTCATAATAGTGCGCATTATTAAATATTTCAGCACTTTCGGCAAGTGCCTTTATAGTCAGTCCGTTCCAGGCTGTCAAACATTTATCATCCAGTCCCGGTCTTATTCTTTTACTTCGTTCCAGGAGCAACTTACGCTTTGCGTTCAGAATCTTTGTCTGCAATTCCGCTACGCCCAGTCCTTTTACCTCCGCATATTCTTCCTGGTTAAATTTAGTATGCAGGATATTCGTTTCTTCTTCTTCCCAATTACCTTCTATGGTTACATTAAAGTAATCATGCAGCAACTGCGCGTCTTCCCCAACTGCTGCATTAAATTCTTCCTGGCCCCAAATGTAGAATTTGCCTTCTACACCTTCGCTGTCAGCATCCAGCGCAGAATAAAATAAGCCTTCCATTGATTTCATTTCGCGTTCCAGCCATGAAATACTTTCCGCTGCTACTTCCTTAAAGTACGCCGATCGGTTATATTGATAGGCTTCCGCATAAAGGCCAATGAGCTGTGCGTTATCGTAAAGCATTTTTTCAAAATGAGGGACATGCCAGTTGCCGTCGACTGAATACCGGGCAAAGCCACCACCCACATGATCGTATATACCTCCCATAGCCATCTTTTCCAGTGTCAGCAAAACGGAAACATGGGTGGCGTCGTCTTCCATCAGGCGGCTGTAGCGCAGCATAAACTGCCAGTTATTTGGTAGCGGAAATTTAGGTGCGCGGTTGTATCCGCCCTCGGACATGTCGAAATATCTTTTCCAGGGTTCTATAATTTCTTTTAAATGTTCGGCTGTATATTCGCTGACCTGTACATTTGGTATGATCTTTTCCGCATCGCGGATACCGCCGGTAAGCCGGTCGGCGTATTGCAGTGCCTTTTCGGGTTCGTTGTCCCACATATTTGCCACATTGTTCAATATGTTGATCCAGTCGGACTTCCTGAAATAGGTACCTCCGTAAACAGGTCTCTGATCGGGCAGGCAAATGCAGTTTAAAGGCCATCCTCCACTCCCGGTCATGAGCTGGATAGCCAGCATATAGATCTGGTCAATATCAGGTCGTTCTTCTCTATCTACTTTAATGCAGATGAAGTCATTATTCATAACTTCAGCTACTTCATGGTCCTCAAAACTTTCTTTTTCCATTACATGGCACCAGTGACATGCGGAATATCCGATACTCACGAGGATCAGCTTATTTTCATCTCTGGCCTTTTGTAATGGTTCCGGCCCCCACTCATACCATTTGACAGGATTATAAGCATGCTGCAATAAATAAGGCGATGACGCCTTTATTAAACTGTTTGGTTCATTGTTGTGGTTCATAATCCTATTTTAAAGCGTACAATAGATTTTTAACGATGTCATCCAGCACATCTCTACCTGCTCCCGATCTGGCGGCAACACGCATTCCGCTAATGTTATTGAACAAGAACCGTGCAAGACTTTGCGCGGAATTAGGGTTGGAAAATTGTCCTGAATCTTTACCCTTCTGTATAGCCATGCTTAAAGCGACTTCAGCTTCTTTGGCATCTCCTCTTACTATGTCAGCGATCTCCATATCCTGAGGAGCAAGTTCCACGGCAGAATTTACCATAAAGCATCCCCCGGGAATCTTGTGATCAAGACTTTCCTCTATCAACGCTTTAAAGATTTTTTTTATGGCTTCTACAGCATTGTCAGAATCTTTCACGAGCTTCAAAAAAGCTGCTGAATTCTTCTCACGGTAACTTTGAAGGGCTTTCAGGAATAAGGTGCGCTTATCTCCATATGTGCTGTACAAGCTCGAGCGGCTGATACCCAGATGATCCACGAGATCCTGGGCGGAAGTGCCATTGTAACCCTTGGTCCAGAACAAAGCTACTGCTTTGTCCAGTACCAAATCTTCATCAAATTCCTTAACTCTTGCCATATGCAAAAACTTTGTTCTGTTGGCGAACAAAGTTAAAAAAATAGAACGATCGTTCCTAAATCAGTTAAAAAAATATCACACAACTGCGTTGACAGTCAATCCTCCATCTATCACCAGTTCTGTTCCTGTGATGAAGGCAGAATCGTCAGAGATGAGGAATTTGACAGCTTTAGCTATTTCTTCCGATTGTCCAAACCGTTTCAGCAAGATCTTTTCTGCGAGTACTGTTCCAAAGCCTGCAACCTCCTCCTCACTTAACCCCAGTTTACCATACAACGGAGTCGTTACCGGACCGGGTGAAATAGCGTTTACACGTATTTTACGCGGGGCAAGTTCCGTTGCCAACACTTTGTTGATAGACAGTATAGCGCCTTTACTTGCTGCGTACACACTGCTGTTTGGCATACCGATATTCGCGTTTATAGATGCGTTAAAAACTATGGCACCACCATCATTTAAAAAAGGCAGAAAATTTTGAATGGTGAAGAAAGCACCTTTCACATTCAGGTCCATTATGCTATCAAAGTGTGCTTCTGAAGCCGATGCCAGCGGGCTGAAATTGGCCAGGCCGGCATTTAAAAATAACCCGTCTACAGTCCCATATTTTGATTTTACAATCTCAGCCAGTTTAACAATATCTTCCAGATTTCCCTGATCGGAAACTATCCCTGCGGCTCCTGTTTCATCGGCTGCCTTGTCGAGTGCAGATTGGTTACGGCCGGTAATGATCACTTTCGCACCAGATTCTGCTAAATATTTTGCTGTGGCTAAACCAATTCCGCTGGTTCCGCCTGTTACTAAGATCACTTTGTTTTCAAGAGTTTTCATAATGCTATATTTTATATTGGAATATTTGTTCCACAAAGGTATAAATAAAGGAACGATCATTCCGAATTAAATTTAATATTTTTTATCTGAAGAAATTTTACCGGTGCACATTAGTTCCATGAATCTATTTCTTTGTATTTTTAAGGCATAAGCCCGCATATGAACATTACCCATACCGAGATTTACCGATACAGCATTCCTACAGAACCTTTTGTTATAGCAACCGGAACAATGCACTATGCGCAGAATGTACTGATTCGGATACATAGTGACAGTGGTATTACAGGCATCGGAGAGTGTTCTGCCTTTCCGATGATCGTAGGTGAAAATCAGGACACCTGTATTGTTATGGCCAGGGAGTTTGGAAGAATCCTTAGGGGTAAGAATCCCCTGGAGATTCCGGATCGAATGAATGATCTTCTGGGTTACGCTGCACACAACAGTACCATAAAAAGCGCTTTTGACATGGCTCTTTTTGACATCGCTGCTAAAAAGGCGAAACAGCCACTTTACAAATATCTGGGAGGTGAAAAACGCACAATTGAGACAGATATGACCATCGGTATTGATACACCCGAGAACATGGCTGCCACTGCCATCAGATTGCAGAATAACGGATGCCGCATCATTAAGATCAAATTGGGCAAGGGAGTTCACGGCGATATCGAACGCGTGCGCCAGATCAGGAGTGCTGTTGGTAATGAAATGATCTTAAGACTGGATGCAAACCAGGGCTGGAGCTTTGATGATGCATTATTCGCTCTGGGAGCTCTTGAGGCCTTTGATATTCAGTTCTGTGAGCAACCCATGCGTACCTGGTATGACGATAAACTGCCTGAGCTTAAAGCAAATTCGCCAATCAGAATCATGGCCGACGAAAGCTGTTACAACCACCACGATGCCAGGAAACTGATCAATAGCGGAGGCACAGATTACCTGAACATCAAATTTTCCAAATCAGGGGGGATACTGGAAGCACAAAAAATACATGAAATTGCCTTACAAACAGGCACAAAGTGTATGATCGGCGGCATGCTCGAAACACGGATTGCCCTGAGCGCTAACTTGCATTTTGCACTGGCAAGCCCTAATGTGATCTTTTTCGACATGGATTCATGTCTGCTTGGTCATCTTATTGATCCTGTAATCGGTGGAATTACTTATAACGGCTATATGGTAGATGTGCCTGATACACCGGGAATTGGTGCAGATGCAAATCCGGAATTCTTGAAAACCTGTGAAAACTGGATAATATAGTTTCCGGCAAGCTATCGGGCATCATTTCAGGTATTTTACAAAGGTCTTGGCATATTCTTCATAATCCTGTCTTATATAAAATCGGTGGGCATCTACCCTTCTGGCATTACTATGCAGATAAATCCTTCTGCAGCCACGTTCTACAGCTATTTCAGTCGCATACTCTTCCAGTGCCTTTCCTATACCATGGCTTCTTTTCTGATCGTCAACAATAAGATAACTGATTACAGCATACTCCGCGTCAAAAGCGACCTGTGGAATAAAATGAACCGACATAAAACCAACCACATTATTACCAGATTCACAGACTACATCGCAATGTTCGCTACTGATACCCAGTTTCTCCAGTCGCCTGGCAACCAGACCATCTTGAGTAGGGTATCCAAGCTGTTCAAGTAGATCCCGAATAGCAGGGACATCTTTAGTTTCTGCTTTCCTTATATGCATAAATAGCTGAATTTAATCACTAATCTAAAAAATCAAGGGACCTATTACAACTGCCTTTCATCCGTCAATTGTCATATTGAGTAACATAAATTAAACTCCTTTATCCAAGCTGTAATTTTGTTTGTTTATAACCTCATGAAAAGAAAAATAACTCTTTTACCTTTTATCATTATCGGCTGCATACTTTTTGCACTGAACTGGTTTATATTGTCAGGCATTCATGTCATCAGTCACAATCCCGTTATTACTCCTGTTTTTTGGTGCACTGTTTTATTGATTACTGGATCTCTGATCTTTGCTATTGTAAGAATGCGGGACAACGGCATGGATATTCTTTTTAAAATTGCCACTCATGCCTTTTTGATCCTCTTTGTTGCAGAACTGATAGCCTCTTTTTTTTTAATCGCAGGAGATATTTACAGGTTAATTGCCGGTGTGCCAAGAAGTGTTTACTGGATAGAATTTTGCATAGCGATATTTGCATTTACCGTGCTTATCTTCCTATATGGAATAGTCAGAGGAAAATATGCTTATAGGGTCATCAGACATACGCTGTATTTTGATGATCTGCCAGAGAACTTTGATGGTTTCACCATCAGCCAGATTTCTGATATACACTCTGGTAGTTTTAAGAATCCTTCAGCGGTACAAAAAGGAATAGACCTTGTAAACAAGCAACAATCCGACCTTTTTGTATTTACCGGCGATCTCGTGAACAATAAGGCAGAGGAGATCCAACCCTGGATTACCAGATTCAGTCAGATCAAGGC
>DATFQH010000083.1:0-7321 GCA_035264385.1 Pedobacter sp. | reverse complement strand
ATTCCTTTACTCAGCCCTTCTTCCACCTGCCTGATCAGCCTGCCTGTATCTTGCTTATTACAGAATTGCCACATGTTCAGACCAATGGCTTCGTCGGCGGTATACTCGAGAATGCTGGTTACTGCGTTGTTTATGAAGAGGATCTTTCCCTGGTTGTCCAGGATGCAGTGTATTTCGGGTGCGATGGCAGAGAGATTGAGCATTTCTTCAAAACGCTTTGTGTTTGCGTCGAGTTCCGCCCGTTTGTGTTTGAGGTTGATGTGGGTGATGATCTCCTTGGCCAGGATCATTAACCCTTCCTTCTGCTCTTTTGTAATGGTTCGTGGTTTGGTATCAAATACACCGATCACACCGAGCTTATATCCCTGTTCATCAATAAGCGGGGCACCGGCATAATACCTGAGATGTGGTGCTCCCTTAACTCCGGGATGTTCAGCGAATCTGGGGTCGAGTGCTACATCCGGTATTTCCAGAACATCGTTTCCCTGTATCGTGTACCGACTGAAGGAGACCTCGCGCGGGATCTCCTGTGGGGGAGTTCCGACGATTGATTTGAAGAACAGCCGCTGTTCATCAACCAGTGTGATTAACGCAATTGGTGCATTACATATTAAACCTGCAAGTTTGGAGATATTGTCGAACTCGTACTCTGTGGGAGTGTCCAAAATCTTATATCCATGCAATGCTTTAATACGTTCATCCTCACTGGTCGATGAAAGGTGCTGTGGCGACATTTATTTTTTTAATACCGGATCCTATTTATATAAAGGGAAGCGGCTTACAAGCGTTATGACCTGCTTTTTCACCTGCTCCAGATTTTGCTCATCTTCAGGGTTGCTGATCACCTGATCAATAAGCTCAACGATCTGTTCCATATCTTCTTCCTTAAATCCCCTGGTTGTGATCGCTGCGGTTCCTACGCGGATCCCCGAAGTTACAAACGGAGAACGGTCATCGAAAGGAACCATGTTCTTATTTACGGTAATATCGGCTTTTTCAAGTGCATTTTCTGCAAGTTTACCAGTTATATTTTTATTGCGCAGGTCAATCAGCATCAGGTGGTTATCTGTACCACCCGAGATGATGCCATATCCCCTGCTTACAAATGCTTTGGCCATAGCCTGTGCGTTCTTTTGCAGTTGTTTTGCATAATCCAGGTACTCATCGGTCAGTGCTTCACCGAAAGCGATGGCTTTGGCTGCGATGATGTGTTCAAGTGGCCCGCCTTGTGTGCCGGGAAATACGGCCATATCCAGTACTGATGACATCATGCGGATTTCACCTTTAGGGGTTTTAAGACCGAAAGGGTTTTCAAAGTCCTTGCCCATCATGATCATACCGCCTCTTGGTCCTCTTAAGGTCTTGTGGGTGGTAGTGGTTACGATGTGACAGTGGGGAAGCGGATCATTCAACAGGCCGCGTGCGATCAGGCCTGCAGGGTGTGAGATATCGGCCATTACCAATGCACCTATCTTGTCGGCTACACTGCGGACAAAGGCATAATCCCATTCTCTGGAATAGGCCGATGCGCCTACAATGATCAGTTTGGGTTTTTCGGCCAGTGCCAGTTCTTCCAGTTTTTCATAATCGATAAGACCGGTTTCCTTTTTTACTCCGTAAAATAATGGATGATATAATTTTCCTGAAAAGTTTACAGGTGAACCGTGTGTAAGGTGTCCGCCATGCGAAAGATCAAAACCTAAAATTTTGTCTCCGGGCTGGATCACGGCAAGCATTACTGCTGCATTGGCCTGAGCTCCTGAGTGCGGCTGTACGTTTACCCATTCTGCACCAAATAGTTTCTTGGCGCGTTCGATAGCGATGGTCTCTATTTCGTCTACTACCTGGCATCCGCCGTAGTACCTTTTGCCCGGAAGGCCTTCAGCGTATTTATTGGTTAAACAAGAGCCGGCAGCTTCCATTACCTGCTTGCTTACAAAGTTTTCTGATGCTATCAGTTCAAGGCCATGTTCCTGACGGTCCAATTCCCTGTCAATCAAATCAAAAATTAAGGTATCTCTAGTCATTTATCGAAGTTTAATTTTGTAAAATTAAGATTTTCCTTCTTAGTTACGTAACAAAATCCCTTACTTTGTACTTTCTATACTATATTCATTGCATGGAAGACATCAACGGTCCGTTATTATTGCCAAACATAAATTATCCTGCTGATCTAAAGCAGTATAAAGAACAAGATCTGGAGCAGATATGCAAGGAATTAAGGCAATATATCATTGATGTTGTGAGTGTGAACGGTGGTCACTTCGGTGCCAGTCTGGGTGTGGTGGAGCTGACAGTAGCTTTGCATTACGCACTGAATACGCCGTATGATAAGCTGGTCTGGGATGTAGGGCATCAGGCTTACGGCCACAAAATCCTTACCGGACGCAAGTCTGTTTTCCATACCAACCGGATCATCAACGGCATCAGCGGTTTCCCAAAAATCAGTGAAAGTGAATATGATACGTTTGGCGTAGGCCACTCTTCTACGTCTATTTCTGCTGCCCTGGGTATGGCTGTTGCTTCTCATTATAAGGGAGAAACAGACCGCCAGCATGTAGCGGTGATCGGTGACGGTGCAATGACCGCAGGACTGGCTTTTGAGGGGCTTAACCATGCCGGAATAGAAAACTCAAACCTGCTGGTGATCCTGAATGACAATTGCATGTCGATAGATCCCAATGTAGGGGCTTTAAAAGAGTATTTGACGAACATTACAACCTCTAAATCTTATAACCGCTTCCGGGACGACATTTCGAGTGTGCTGATCAAGCTTTCTGAGCTTGGCCCGAATGCCCATAAGTTTGTAAAGAAAATTGAGAAAAGCATAAAGGGAACCTTACTGAAACAAAGCAATCTGTTTGAGGCGCTGAACTTTAGGTATTTCGGTCCGGTAGACGGGCACGATGTGGTTCGTCTGACGCAGGTGATCAGGGACCTTAAGGATATACCCGGCCCAAAATTACTGCATTGTGTTACGGTGAAGGGAAAGGGTTTTGCGCTGGCCGAAAAGGACCAGACCAAATGGCATGCGCCCGGCCTTTTCGATAAGATCACCGGTGAGATAAAAAAAACAGTGGTTGATAAGCCGCAGCCGCCAAAGTACCAGGATGTATTTGGACATACGCTTGTAGAATTGGCAGAAGCGAATAAAAAAATAGTGGGTATTACACCGGCCATGCCTTCCGGATCGTCTATGAATATCATGATGAAGGCCATGCCCGACCGTGCATTTGATGTGGGCATTGCAGAGCAGCATGCGGTTACATTTTCTGCCGGACTGGCGACACAGGGGCTTGTGCCTTTTTGTAATATCTATTCCAGCTTTATGCAGCGCGCCTACGATCAGGTGATCCACGATGTGGCGATCCAGAATCTGAATGTGGTTTTTTGCCTGGACCGTGCCGGACTGGCAGGTGCCGACGGGGCCACACACCATGGTGCGTATGATCTGGCCTTTATGCGCTGTATTCCGAATATGACCGTATCGGCTCCCATGAATGAGGAAGAGCTGCGCAACCTGATGTATACCGCACAGCAGGAAAATATTGGTCCTTTTGTGATCCGGTACCCGCGCGGGAATGGCACGATGCCAGACTGGAAGCGCCCGCTGAAGGCAGTTGAGGTAGGAAAAGGCAGAAAGATAAGTGATGGAGAGGACGTGGCTATACTGACCATTGGTCATGTTGGCAATTTTGCCGTGGAGGCCTGTCAGGAACTGAACAGCGAGGGGATCCATCCTGCGCATTACGACCTGCGCTTTGCCAAGCCGCTGGATCAGGAGTTACTGCACGATGTTTTCAGCAGGTATAAAAATATCATTACCGTTGAGGACGGTTGTTTACAGGGTGGTGTAGGAAGCGCGATACTGGAATTTATGGCCGATCATAAATATAACGCTCAGGTGACCCGTCTGGGTATTCCTGATGAGTTTATTGAGCATGGTGAGCAACCGGAACTGTGGGCGCTTTGTGGTTATGATACCACAGCGATCATCAATGCAGTCAAAAAGATGGCTGTAGGCAGAACCACTAAGATCATGGCCTCTTAAAAACCAAACAAGAATGTTTAAATCGTTACGCTCGTTTTTATGCTGCGCAGTTCTGCTTACGAACATGGCGTATGCACAGGAAAATTACTCCAATAGCATAGAATTTAGCCCGCAGGTTTCTGTGGGTGTATTTACAGCCAATCAAAAGCTAACCGGAACGGCTTATGGCGGTGAATTGCTGTATCACATCAATACGCTGGGCAACGAGAGCAACTGGATGCGAAGCATGAGACTAAAGAGCATTAATGTGGTGTTCAATTACAAGAACATGAGCGATGTTAAGCTGGCAGCAGATCCTAAACCGGGAATAATCGGAGATTCTTTTGCTTTGCTTGGCGGTTTAAATATCTCCTTGTTGAAGCTGGGTAAGACGGAGTTGCTGTTTTCCCCTGCTTTTGGATTGGGCTACGCTTCTAAAACTTTCTTTACCAATGGGAATCCGCTGATCGGCAGCCATATTAATTTTACTTCCAGGGCTGGGTTAAAACTGGCAACAGCCATTACGTCTTCAACACAGATCGCTGCGGGGATCGATGTATTGCATTATTCCAATGCCGCAGTCAGGGTACCCAACAATGGCATGAACTCGGCCAACGTAAGTCTTGGCATTATACAATCCATTGGCAGCAATGAAAAGCCCGACGCCACGGATATCAGCAATTTCCAGCACAAGAGACATAGTTTTGATCTTGGTGTGAACATGGGACGCCGCGGAGTTTATAAAAGTAAGGACGGCTATTTCAGGACAGGCCTGTATGCGGGATATAACTTCAGGGTCAATTCGATCATTGGTTTAAGTGCCGGAAGTGACGCGGTGTATTACCATTCGGTCTTTAACCCGAATGATTTTGACCGTACCTACCAGTCTTTTGCTACTTCTTATGAACACTGGCGTGTTGGCGCAGCAGTTGGGCCCGACATCTGGATGGGACGGCTGGCGCTGATGGTAAAGTATGGGTATTACCTGCATTACAACAGCTACAGGGATAACCACACTTACTGGACGGCGGGCATGAAGTATAGTGTACTGGACTGGGCGGCAGTTCAGGCCAAGATATACATCCATAAAACCGAAGCCGATTTTGTTGGCTTCGGTCTGATCTTTACCCCTACGCAGCTGTTCAATTAATTCTTCTTCGGATCGTAGATGGCTACAGCCACCCTGGAGTCGGCGCAGCCGTAATACAGCAGCCACTTGTTGTTGTGATAAACCAGGCCTTCTATGAAGACCGTACCTGCAGGGTATTGTCCGCTTTTTTCAAATGAGGCTGTCGGCACCATAAATGGCTTGTCCAGACGTGAAAGCAACTTTGAAGGGTCTTCTGCACTGAAAAGCATCTGGCCTGCGCAATAAGAGTTTGCTGTATAATTGGGGTCGCTGTCTTTTCCTGACAGGTTTTTGCCATTGTACAGCAGCACAATCCCTTTTGAAGTGAGCACAGCCGGAGGACCACATTCGGTAAGGTGGCTGTCGAAATATCCTTTACGCGGGGAAACGAGTTCTTTTAATTCGCCTTTCTCATTGAGTACCGGGGCCCAGTCTGTTAAATTTTCTGATGTGGCCGCGTATACGTGGTTTTCTCCCCAGTACAACCAGTATTTACCTTTGTGTTTGGTGATGACCAGCTTGCCGTTTTTAAGCGTCGTGAGCACGGATGCTGATTTGGAGGCGATATCATGAAACTTGCCGCTATAGGCATCCTGAAAGATAGGGCCATGCTTTTTCCAGGTAACCAGGTCTTTTGAGGTCGCAGCACCCAGGCGGGGGGTTTTCTTATTCCACTGGGTGTAGAGCATCAGGTAGGTACCATCTTCTGTCATGGCAACCCTCGGGTCTTCGCATCCGCCGGTCCACTCAAATTCCTGCTGGTCGTCTACAGTGGGGAACAGCACCGGTTTGCCGGTTCTCTTCATCAAAATGCCATTGGTACTTTCGGCCAGCCCGATCCTGGAAGTCCGGTGGCCAATCCCTACACCAGACTTGTCTTCGGCTCTATACAGTACGTAGATCTTACCATTTTTAACCGCAGCCGCAGGGTTGAAAGTATCATTGCTTTCCCAGTCGAGATCTTTCTTCTGCATGGGGTCGTAAAAGCTGGTTGTGGAATCGGGAGAGATCACGGGGTTAACTCCGGCAGGCCGGATAAAGGGACCAAGCGCCCAGTCGGGCAATTTGCTGATCGGTGTCTGTGCATGGATTTGTGCCTGAACAAACAGGAATAAACCGATTATGGATAGTAATTTTTTCATGTGCTGTGTTGCTTTAATTGATACCCCAGTTTTTATTAGGCTGGCTGCCCATCTGCAGTTCGAGCTTTCCGCCCGCTACAATGTCTTTGTGGTCGATGTAAGATTTGTCATAGGTCTGCCCGTTTAAGGTTGCAGACTGGATATAGATATTTTCCGGGCTGTTATTGACCGCGGTAATGGTAAACTGTTTTCCTTTGTAATAAGCCGGATCGAGCTGAATAGCAATTTTACTGAACACCGGGCTGGTCAGTTCATAGCGTGTGCTGCCGGGCGTAATGGGATGAAAACCACTGGCTGCCAGTACATACCATGCCGACATCTGGCCTACATCTTCATTGCCGACCAATCCGATTACAGAATTGCGGTAAGCCTTTTTACAAATGGCCCTGGTCCATTTTTGGGTAAGCCAGGGTGCGCCGAGCCTGTTGAAAAGAAAAGGGACGTGATGCACGGGTTCATTGGCGTGGTTATAATAGTCGTTCCACATCATGCTTTCGGGAACCAGATCGAAGAAAGCGGTCAGATCGGAAAGGGTTTTCTTTTTGCCGCCCATGAGTTCAATCATGCCATCAATGTCTTGTGGAACGAACCAGCCCTGCTGATAGGGGTTAGCTTCCATAGAGCCATACCATTGTTTTAAGCGTCCTTCTGAAGGCCAGGGCTCCCATGAACCGTCTGCTGTTTTCGGCCGGAACCACGAATGTTCAGGATCCCAGATGTTTTTATAGGATTTTGACCGGTTGAAGTATTTCTGCTGATCGGCAGTTTTTCCCTGTACCCTGGCCAGTTCAGATACGCACCATTCAAAATAGGCATATTCCAGTGTGGTAGATATCCCGACTTTTTCATAGGCATAACCCTTTTCGCCGTTTCCGAACTGCTCGACACTGTTTACTGCCAGCTGATATCCTTTGTTCAGGTCGAAGTTTCTGATGCCTTTCATGTAAGCGTCGGTCATTACAGATACCGCAGGGTTTCCGATCATACAGCCGCTATAAGCATTCAGAAATTCCCAGCGTT
>DATFQH010000082.1:0-5796 GCA_035264385.1 Pedobacter sp. | reverse complement strand
GATTTCTGACTTATAGGGTTGGCAGATCAGCACGCCTTGCTCACCTTTGCCAACACGGTAGGTTTTCGGATGCTGCCGGTAATCAGTGTCTGGTTTCCATGGGTAGATTTCCTTGTCAAAATTCAGGTAGGAAGGTTTCTGGGCGTTGGTCATGTGTACTCAACAAATGATTTCCCGGAAAGTTCTGGTAGCTTGTCTCTTGTTTCAAAGCTATTTGGTGTCAGAACTGTTTAATGATATGCAAACGAAAAATATGGAAAACTATCCGATCAGGATCAGTTTAGACAAAGCGGTTCACCATTTGAAGAGTGGTAAATACATGTACCACAATAATGAAAGCTGTAAAGTAAAAGCATTCTAGAGGGTAAACTTGCACATTAAGCATTTATCATCTTTTGTCAGGAGCTGAATAAGCATTCAAGATAACTTGATGTCCTTTTCGGCCTGACCGAACATGTTGTCAATGTTCTCAGCATTGCAAAGGTCAGCAACGACCCCCGTACAGGTGCCTTTAGAACCGGATTGTTTGACTGCATTAACAGTATCGTCTATTTGTTGCTGATTTCGCCCGCAAATCAGGCAACTTGCGCCAAGTGAGGCTAGCATTAAAGTAATTTCCCTGCCGATACCTGTCGTGCCTCCCGGAATCAGCACCCGTTTATCTGACAGGTTTTCGCTCCAATAAGAATTGAGATCTTTCATAGGTTTCTGTTTGATTTTGCAACACCTTCCTTTTTGTTAGCTAAACAGTTTTGAAGGAAGTGGGTTTGAAAAAAAATCACGGTCTAACAGTGCTGATAGTTGTTTCAGGAGTGTAGAATGTTAAATCTTGACTGCGGGTGGGACCAGCAAAATCTGAGTGGAGGCTTCTTGCCGGGGAAATACGACCAGAAGGCGCCGGCCCTTTATCTTTCCTTGCGCCACAAGATGGTCAATGTAAACAGGAAAGCTAGTTGTATTGACGCATCAAGGAGATAAATTTCGGAGATCGTGCCCTTGAGGGCATAATAGCTATCGATGACCAGGAAGCTAAGTGCGGTGAGTACAGGAAGTCTGACGGAGGTATGGTTGTTTTTGATGTCAATAAACAATTGAATGCTGATGACCATAGTTAAAAGTGCGACCATTTTTACCAGCCAAATATCAGTCTTTGGACCGGTGACAGCCATAAAAGTGTTGATGTCAATTATGGGCCAGACGCCGGTCATGAGGTAGTAAGTGCTCTGCAATAAAAGAGTTAGTTTTCTCATTTTCTTAAATGTTGACTTTCTAATGTATGTCTCGGGTAGGGTGGCAAAGACTTCTGATAATTGTAACACTATCCATAGTTTATTGTTTGTTGTATCACTATCCGGCGCTGCATGCCGGCGTTTTGGATAAGAGCGCGTACGGTGGGTGTAGGAGTACCTATAGTGCTGCGAAATTAAGTGATTTTGCATTCCTGTAAACCCGAACCTTGTAAAGGTGTTAACTTGATTACATAAAACTAAAAATATAAAACATGAAAGTAAAGTACCACAAAATCTACCTCAGTTTGCTAATGGTTGTCTGGGCGACGGTGTTCGCCGGTTGTAAAGATGATGACAACGATCGTGAAAATCAGAATGAGCACCCAGGAGTTCGTCAATAGGGCGTCCAGTAATAAAAAGTTTGAGATTGCAGCCGGAGCGCAGGCTGCTAGCTTCATAGCAGTATTTTTGGCGGACATTGTACTTACCCTCACCATTACACCGTGTTGTGCACTGGAAGCTGCGGAATCTTTAATTCAATTTGCGTTAAAAGCATCTATTTAGATTTATTTTTGATAACGTAACATTTGTGATAGAAACAATTAGATTATGTATGTTTAAAATAGCAAGAAATCCAATTGACCTTTTGTGTAATATATATGATTCGTAAATGCCTCAGGGAACTATTGGCAATAGGTTTCTATTTTTTAATATTTTGCATTGTACCGCTAAATGCTCAGGAAAAATTAAGCCTCACCTCGTTAAATAACGGACAGGGTTTGTCTCAAAACTCTGTTTACTGCATTTATAAAGATCAAACAGGCTTGCTTTGGTTTGCAACACAGGATGGCCTTAACAAGTATGACGGTTATAAAATGACCGTCTATAAACACCGGTCGGGTGACAATACTACGTTGTCTTCGAATTTCATTACCAGTTTGACAGAGGACAGACAAGGCGATCTTTGGATAGGTTCACGTATTGACGGGCTCAGCCGGTTTAACCGCGCGACTGATCGATTTACTTCCTTCAAACACGATGCTGCAGACCCGGGTTCTTTAAGTAATGATAAAATTAATGTGGTTTACCGGGATCGCAATTCAAAGATCTGGATCGGCACCAGTAATGGGTTGAACCTTAGAGATGATAAGTCCGGAAAATTCATCCGTTATTTTCCCAGGGAAAGTAATACTGAGAGTGCAGGAAATAATTACATTCAGGCAATTTACGAGGATAGTCATCATAATCTTTGGATTGGTAGCTCAAAAGGGCTCTACTTGCTTGATCGTAAATCGGGTACTTTTAGCGCTTTTGTTGAACCAGGAAAACACGACGCCGATAACGCTATTAACGTAATTGCAGAGGATCATAGGAATCGAATTTGGGCAGGAACAAATAAAGGGTTAAAAGTTTTGGACAGAATCACTGCAACCTTTCGGCACTTCGCTGTGAATCCGGATAAGTTCTCAGAAATGAGTGACAATCCGGTGTTTTGTATGGCCAAAAAAGGATCACACCAGTTCTGGTTGGGAACAAATACAACCTTACAGCTCTTTGATGTCGAAAAGCATAAACTGATTTCTGTAAGTGATGCGGCACTGGAAGATAATTTGATGCCAAACGACGGCATTTATTCCCTGCTTGCAGACGATTCGGCTATATTATGGATTGGTACCACCAGTCAAGGAATATTGAAACACGATAAAAACTTACCAATATTTCCTTCCTTTAAATCATCCTTAAAAAGTAACCCCAGTGCTGGGAACATCATGCGGGGGATGTCAGAAGATGATCAGGGTAATTTGTATCTGGCAACTGATGAAGGGCTTGCATATCTGAATCGAAGGAATAATTCCTATAAGTATTTCACCTACAAAAAAAATGATAAAACCAGCCTGGCCAGCAATTACACCACAGGTGTACTGGTTAGTAAATCCAACAAAAAAGTGTGGGTGGGTACATTCAATAGCGGTCTGGATCTTCTGGATCCTGAAACCGGAAATTTTCGGCATTTTCGAAAAGGGAGAGCTGATAATCAGCTCTCCAGCGATGCCATTTATGTAGTTTTTGAGGATCGCAAAGGAAATATCTGGATAGGAACAGACTATGGACTGAATGTCCTGGATCCCATAAGCGGAACTATCACAAAGTATTATCATCAGCCTGGATCTACGAATAGTTTATCAGATAATGCCGTTCAGGCCATTTCCGAAGACAGTAATGGCAACATTTGGATAGGAGGATACAATAATGGTGTTTCTGTCTTTAATCCGGGCACAAAGTCTTTTACTCAGATCAACTCAGGCAATAGCGAACTTAAGAAAAATGTAATCAGCGCGTTCTATCCCGAGCTCAACGGAGATATGTGGATCGGCACGATGGAATCGGGCCTGATTTATTATAGTCACAAGACTGGAAAAATGACTGCGTACGATGAGCAACATGGTCTGGTCAATAATACTGTAAATTATATCACAAGAGATCAGTACGGCTACATTTGGCTGAGTACTAATCAAGGACTGGCGAGGCTGGATACGAGAAGAAAAACATTCAGGCACTTTAATCTTAATAATGGGCTCAAATCCCTGGAGTTTAACTTTAATTCCGGAGTTCGCTTAAAGTCCGGTGAAATTGCCTTTGGCGGCATAAACGGATTTAATCTGGTTAGCCCTGGTAGTGTGGCTGTCAACACCAACAAACCGAAAATCATTTTTACAGGATTGGACTTGTTTAACAAGCCTGTTCAGGTAAACGCTCCCCGCTCGCCGCTGAAACAAACAATTTCTACAACCAAACTTCTGACCCTGGATTATCAACAGTCTGTGTTCACCATTCGCTTTGCTGCCTTGGACTATACCATGCCTTCGATGAACAGGTATGCATACAAACTGGAGGGTTTCGATGAGGAGTGGCGTTACAGCAGGGACGTTCGTGAGGCTACCTATACCAGGCTACAACCCGGAACTTATGTATTTCAGGTAAAGGGTTCCAACAATGATGGGTTGTGGACGGACGTTCCAGCGGAACTGGTAATTGTAATAAAACCGCCTTACTGGATGACCTGGTGGTTCAGGTCGCTGATGATCTTTACCGTACTGGCGTTGCTGATTACACTCTATAAGTACAGGGTCAGGTTTCTAAATGGGCAGCAACTGCGGCTGCAATTACTGGTAGAGCAGCGTACTTTAGAATTGCGCATGCAAACAGCTGAACTTCACAGGTTAAATTATGAATTGCAGACTCAGTCCGAAGAGATGCAGGTTCAATCAGAAGAGTTGCAATCACAGTCTGATGATTTATGGTCGAAGGCTCAGGATCTGGAACGATTGAATGTTGCTTTGCTGAACCAAAAAGAAGAAGAACACAAGGCAAGACATCAGGCTGAGCGAGCGAATTTAGCTAAAAGCACTTTTCTGGCGACTATGAGCCACGAGATCCGCACGCCAATGAACGGGGTGCTGGGAATGGCCACACTACTCAAGCAAACAGCATTGACAACCGAACAAAATGAATACACCGAGGCTATATTAAATAGCGGTGATTCGCTGCTGAATGTAATCAATGATATTTTAGATTTCACAAAAATTGAGTCCGGGCATATGGACCTGGATTACCATCATTTCAACTTGCGTAGATGTATTGAGGAGGTTTTTGATTTAATTGCATCGAAAAATTCCAACGCTGATGTCCGGATACATATACAAATGGACGGTAGTGTTCCAGCGCAGATATGGACTGATAGCTATCGCTTGAAGCAGGTGCTATTGAATTTGGTTGGGAACGCTGTTAAGTTTACTTCCAGAGGTGAAGTGACGCTAACTGTAACGGGAAAACCAAACCAGGATAATACATGGTCGCTGGGATTTGATGTAAAGGATACAGGTATTGGGATACCCCGCGATAAAATTTCGGGTCTTTTTACTCCTTTTAATCAAATCGACTCATCAACAGCCAGAAAGTATGGAGGCTCTGGGCTAGGCCTGGTCATTTCCCAGAGGCTGGTAAGGTTGTTGGGGGGCTCAATTACGGTCAAAAGTGTTTTTGGCGTTGGCAGCACTTTCTCGTTTAACATACTTTGCAAAATAGGTAATAATGAGGTCTCAGCGCTAAATGCGAACGCTGAAAATGCCCAGAAAGAGCTGAAGTCCGATTTGACAGCCGGCTTTGCGGTTGAGTTTCCATATAATTTACTGGTTGCTGAAGATAACGCCATGAACCAAAAACTGATTTTCAAGATTCTTGAAAAGCTTGGCTATACTCCCGACCTGGCCCAAGACGGCGTGGAAGTATTGGAGATGATGGCAAAAAAATCGTATAATCTGATTTTGATGGACATCCAAATGCCAAATATGGACGGTCTGGAAACATCACGGCGTATCCGTCAGCAGTACGGGCAGAAACCCTTGATTATCGCTATGACTGCAAATGTGCTTACTGAAGACCGTCAGGACTGTTTGAATGTAGGTATGAATGGTTTTTTATCTAAGCCGCTCCAGATCGAAAAACTGATCAGCACCCTTAAAACCCTGCACAAATCCTCATGAGATACCTTTTTTTGCTTACCTTT
>DATFQH010000081.1:0-11212 GCA_035264385.1 Pedobacter sp. | reverse complement strand
CCCTTAATAACCACTTTTTCGTCCCCAGGCAAATTCAGCGGGGATAATCTTATAGCAGCAGCATCACTTTGCTGCGCTAAACTTTCTCCATGCTTAACCAGAAGCAAGAGCAATACAAGGTACTTGATTGATAGTGAGATGCGTTGCATAATCTTATTTGGTACATAAAGTTAAGCATATTCATCGATCCTGCAAACGCATAAATATGCTATTACCACAATTATCCCTTATCATCTATAGCATTGAATTTAGCTTTATTTAAGATGAAGCCGGGCCGGTACAAAACCATAATCAGACGCTTTGATATGGCTTTGGTATGGTTCAGGTATGGCTTATGTATGGTTCATGTATGGTTCATGTACGAATAAGTTAACATGAAGTATACAATCACTATTTATATAAACCGGACTTGTAGAATCCAATTAACCATTAGGTAAATCTCGTTCAATTTTCACGGGATTATGTGCTATGGTTAATTTTTTATAGATTTTAAAAATACATTTGATAGCAAGTTCAGGAGAAGTGAGTCAAGGCCCTATTCCGAAACGACTAAATCTTTTGATTTTAGATTTTCCAAAACGGACTGTAACTTATCCTCCTTTATGTTGATAACGATATTTGGAATTTCCTGATCGTTGGGATTTTTATGCGCTCCCCTTTTTCACTTCCTGTATATCGTCACTTCCCTGATCTTTCCATCTGCACCCCGCAGCTTTAGAACGGCTTGGCTTGTCCCATTAAAAATGACTGTTTTCATCATGAATTCGCATGTCGAAACATGAGCGTAGTCGACGCCATCGATGGCAAGAACCTGGTCGTTAAGGTTGATTTTACCTTTTAGTTGCTCATCCCAGATCATTCCTATCCAAATTTTGTCGTCTCTAGGAATGACGCTTACCGGAAACCAGCCATTGGACAGATCGAAAGAAGCTTCATAAGGTTCAAAGTAGAATTTTTTACTTTTATAATCTACTGTTACGACTCCATAATCCAGCAGACGTGCGCCGATTATGGAATCGTCTCCTACGGTGGTATTGTGGTTTACATTCTTGAACACTGTTCCATTGATATGTAACTCTGGCACCTGCAAACGATACTGTATGGTGTCGTTTCCAAAACCATACAGACCTAAACTATTTCTGCCGGTTGATTTCGCCTGCACGTTAAACACTTCCGCTTGTTGAGTAGCATTAAAATGAAATAGGGCAAGGTTAAAAAAATCTGCGAAGCCGGTATCAAAAAGTGTCGGAATGGTACCCGACCCTTTGCCAACAAATGCGAGGGTGACAATAGGGAGGCTCTGGCTTGGCGTTAAGTGCATATCCGTACCTTGCTTTTGCTGCAGATTCAGTTTTTCCGGTTGATCTGTAATTACAATTTTCCTGGTTTTGGATGAAAATTGCACTATAGAGTTTCGCAGCATATTGCTGCCGATAAATCCGTCGATCTTCATGCAATCGAAAATCAAGGGGTCTTTGGGGACTATGGTCGGAATGTTATTGAAGACCAAATCGCCGATCTTGATTTCTTTGAGGTTTACGATATTCAGGCTGTCTGTCTCGTTATTGGCGTCCGAGATGGGCATCTTCTTCATCACCTCGGGCTTCAGTTCGTCAAATAGCTTTTTTGTGATGGCATTACCCGCTCCGGTATCCACAAGAAAACGATACGTTTTACCGTTGATGGTCACATTGACAATGGGTGCCCATCTGATGTCTTCGTATCCGATCTCTGTAAAATAGTTTTTTTGAATGGTGCCGCCCTGGTTCATAGTGAATTCCTGTTGTGCGCAGGAAATTGTGGTCCTAAGGCTTAACAGGAGCATTACGAAAAATATTCTCATTTCATATGATCATAATTACCAATCTGCTCTTTCATAGAGTTCTTCATATATTTCCGGCCCGCCTATCGTGCCGATCGTATGCAGCTGGCCATCTTTTATAGTGAGTTTGTAGTTGACTTTCATTTTCTCGAATCCATCAAAAGCGGCATATTTGGTAAATTCCTGATAATTTCCGTTTTCCAGAGAGTAGGTTCCTCCGGAAACTGAGGCTGCGATTTTTCTATTGTTCAGCTCTGGTACTTTCTTTTCTACGATGACAACAAAATTTGTGGGTGTTAATATTTTCCGTAAAAAAACAGATCCGCTGTCTGATATTAACATTTGACCGTTTTGATAAGTGATCTTCTGGCTGATCAGTTTCCAGGTGCCGATATGTGCTGTGCTGTTTGATGACGTCTTAACCTTGGCTGCTGTATTGGTCTTTTTCTTTTGGGTTTGTGCGAAACCGGCTGCGCAGATGAGCATGCCGATTAGGGTAAGATTGAGGATTTTGTTTTTCATACCAGCGTTAATGATTCGGTGATTGTAAATATAATATTTTATAATAGCTGTACAAGCTGAAACAGGTCGTCCCGGTCTATCACTTCTACTTTTTTATCCTTTCGGACTGCGATAATATAATTGTAACAGAAGCCCGGCCCGCAGCCAAGCAGAAATCCACGGCTGCTGTAAATGTTTCGTGTACGTTTGGCGTATTTGGTGTCACCCCATTCGGCGACCACCTGCTCCTGCCCTTTTATCAAATGCATAGCGGTAGACAGACATTTCCAATACAGATAGTTGCTATCGGGCACGATTTGATCGAACCTAAGCGCATTGGATTCAAATGCTGTGAATTCCTTTAAATCAAATTGTTTTTTCTGTGCCTGTCCGTAAGCGAGGGTACTGGTGACGGCTAGTAGCAGTGTGATAAAGCGTTTCATGAATACGTGTTAAGGGTTCATTACTTTCCTGTAACCTCCGTAGCAATGCGCTGCAGGGATTCAAGATTTCTTCTTTGAAGATTAGAATTACTGCTAAAATCTGACCAATTGTTGAGCGTCTCAAAGCTCCAACGGTCTTTGCTGATCTTTTGCTGGGCGGCAATTGCGGCTGCCAGCCCGTCCCGCGCTTGGTCAAAAGTCTTTTCTTTAGATAAGTAGACCGCTATGGCCAGCAGGCAATTTTTAATCGACACGTAAGGCTTACGGTAATTTTCATCCGTCATAGATCTTAGCAAGGCTGCCGACTCCTTCGCCTTTCCGGCAATGATCAGTACTTCCGCATATTCACAGAGAAAAGAAGGCCTAGGGTTCCCATTGGGCTGACGCTCGTTCAGCAGCGCTTTTGCAAATGCGGGCAATGCGCGTTCCAGTAGGTCATTTATACCTTTTCGATCTTTTGATTTAAGATAATGAGACAGGAAAGTAAAAAAGCTTTCCACTTCATCTCTGTTCTTTGCAAATCTTTTGCTTACCTGTGCAGCGCTGATTTTGTCACCCAGCGCCAGATACGCATCAGAGAGGCACAACTCTACCTCTCCATAAAGGTTTGCAGAGTAATATGCGTTATTGTATTCAAGATGTTCGAAGCGTTTTAATTCTTTGATAGCGCCTTTGTAATCTTTTGTATGAAACCTCGCGATGCCGATATAGGAAGTATAAAAGGATTTGTGGTAGCTGGCAGCATCTAATTTTAAAGCACTGTCTGCGAAGACCACCACTCGCTCCCAGTCTTTTGACCGATATAAATAAGTAATCCGATCCAGTAATACCAATGCATAATCTGCTTTGCTAACATCTTTACCTGTCATAGGAACATTCAGCTGATCAAACACGATTTTCAGGTCCGCTCTGCTAACGATCCTCACGTCGGCCAGTTCCTGAGGCATCAATAGCGGATTGCCCCTCAAACTGATTCTGTTGAAATCGTCGATTTGGCTAAATGTGGGTGGTAGTGTTTGCAGTTTGTTGCTGTCCAGAATCAGTTCGGTAAAATTCATAGTTTTCCATTTGCCACTTTCAGGTAGCTTGCTGAGGCCGGTATTACTTAAATCAATGAAAAGATCAGACCGGGGAACAGCCAGGATCAATTTCCAGACAGACGGCCCGTCAATATTGGGGTTGTTCGCTAAGCGCAGTTCCTCCAGGGCACTTGCTGCCTTCAACTCTTCAGGAAAAAACGAAATTTGGTTGTTGTTTAAAATCAACCGCTTTAATGCTATGCAGTTACCAAGGGATGCTGGAATTGCGCGAATCTTGTTATGTGAAGCATTGAGAAATTGAAGTTCGTTTAGTTGTCCAATAGCCTCAGGCACCGCACCCAGCTTGTTATTTTGAAGATATAGGTGCTTCAACTTTTTAAGTTGCGGCCAGCCATCGGCCGGTAGGCTGGAAATCTCGTTTTTGGATATGTCAAGAATCTCCAGATCTGGCAGATTCAGTAAGGCTTCAGGCAAACTGTGTACATTGGTCGAGTTGATGCGTAAAGCCTTAATTTTTCGGAAGCCATAAACCGGAAGGTCTGGCAGGGACCGGATGCCCGTACCTGAAATGACCAGACTATCCAGCTTTGGGAGCAGGAATATACTTTCCGGCAAGTCGCGCTCTCCGGACCACAAACTGAGAAACTTGAGGTTTTTCAGCTTATCAAAAACATCCGGGATCCGGGACAAATAGTAAGCACCCAGTTTCAATTCTTCCAGATGGGTCAATTCGGATATTTCAGACACGTCACCCGAGTTTTTTAATGGGTAATTATAACCGGTAAGTTCTAGATGCTTCAGAGACTTCAGCTTCGAAAGTCCGGTTAGATCGAGGCCTTGTGCGCGAGTTAATTTAAGCGAGGTCAGGTTTTTCATTAAACTGATTTGCTGAATCAGATCGGTGCCTTCCAAAGCAATGCCACTTATGGAAAGCCTTTTCAAGCGCTTGAAATTAAGTAATACATTGATATTGAACTTCGGAGATTTAAGCTCCAGGGAGTTAAGAGATGGCATGCGGGCCAACTCTTCGAGCATCTCATCATCTGGGCGCCAGATCCTTACAGATTCCCATTTTACGACACTCAGGTCTTGTCCTTTCAGGCTATTGCCAATGAGGCTAATCAGACGTATTTGCTTTAAATTTGTGAGTCTTGCAGGAATCGGTTTATAGATCATATTCAATGATAATGCCTTCAGGGATTTTAGTTCGGACAACTTCCGAAAGGCATCATCCAGGTCCACATATCCTCCGGTAAAGCCAACGATTTCGAGTTTTTTTAGTAACAGAATGTTGTCTGGAAGTTTGTAGCGGTTACCCTGCTCATGCGCATAAGATCTGTCTACCACTCCGGGTTCTGCTCCTACATGCAAATATCGCAGATTGGGAAAGTTAATGATTTCGGCGATCGTAGTGATGAATTCAACAGAATCGGGTACAGTAACAACCAAACCACTCACCTTATCCCGGATCTCCGGGTGCAACAAAGCTCTGATCGCGTCAATTCCGTCTACTACGATGACCTTCGGGAAATGTTCAGTATCACCCAGTAGCCGCGGATGGATGAAGATTTTTCCGGGCAGTGGAATCCTGTTTATTCCACCCCAAACGTAAATTGAATTGGGGTATCGTTCCTGTTCGACATAATCATCAAATATGCGATTGAGTTCCTGAGCATGTAACTGATAGCCCCAGCATACATAAAACAGGAGTGCGATAATCTTTTTCATGAGCGGGCAACTTTGAATCTGTTCAGTTATATTTAATTAAATATAAATAATAATTCCCACTACATTGAATCAACCAGGGTGAAAGTAAAATGAAACATATTATTGTAAAATGAGATCCTATAGTGGCTGTTTAGCAGGGTCATCGTAATTTACCATCCAGTTGATGTCAAATTTATCGGTAAACATACCGAAATAAGCACCCCAAAAGGTTTCGTTCATAGGCATGGTTACTTGTCCGCCCGCAGAAAGTCCGTTAAATAGGTTATCCGCTTCTTCCTTGTTGTCGGTGTTTATAGAAACGGAAAAGTTATTGCCTTTTACAAATGATGCTGCATAATGTTCGCCATTATCGCTGCCCATTAAAACTGAAGCACCAGTTGGCAGAGAAACATGCATTACTTTGTTTTTGTCACCTTCGGGAACTTTATATTCGTCACTGTCGGGCATATCACCAAATCGACCGATATAGGTAAACTCCCCTCCGAATACTGATTTATAAAAGTTGAATGCTTCTTCGCAGTTTCCATTGAAGTTTAAATAGGTATTTGTTGTTGCCATTTTATGAAATTTTAGATGATTTGTCGTAAAGGATAAAATCTCAGCGATGCTGATCTATCAAGACAGGATTGCCATCGGGATCCGTCAGGGTTATGTAAGCCGGGCCACTTTCGCCTTTGGGTGTTTCGCCTAGTTCCAGGCCGTTGGCAGTAAGTTGTCTGGCGATTTCCCGTACATCGGTAAATTCAGCCACAGGTTGGGCCTGCTGGTTCCAGCCCGGGTTGAAGGTTAACATATTTTTCTCAAACATCCCCTGGAACAGGCCAATCACTTTATCTCCGTTTCTCAAAACCAGCCAGTTCTGGTCTATATTTCCGCTCGTTTCGGTGAAGCCTAATTTTTCATAAAATGCTTTTGACGCGTGAATATCTTTCACCGCAAGGCTGATGCAGAATGCTCCGAGGTTTATGTCGCTCATATCAGATGTTTTTTATTCAATAGCTCTAATTTATGAAAAATAAGGCTAATGCGCTTTTCTTTTATATAATCGTCTTATCCTATCACATTTAACAATATTTAACTTGCCGGGTTTCTGATAACAGTTAACTTTAGGTATGAATCGAGTTCTTTAAGAATACGTATATTTAATAACCATTCAATAAATCCATTACAATGAAGATTACGCTCTTAATTACCTTGTTGATGATCTGCGGTATCGCGCAATCACAGAATTTAAAACTAAAACCCGGACAGAGATTCAGTTATGAAGGTGTAAACAGTTCTGAGTGGAAGAATGGGGACCAATCTTCATCAAGCTATGGTTACTGGCGTACGAAATTTGAGGTCATCAGTCATAAAAATGGCGTATATACCTTAAAGGCCTCACCGGAACAGTTTCTTACAGAATGGGGAGAAAACAATATTTTGGATTCTAAAGCTGATCTGTCGGAACAGCCGAATGTATTTTTAGCTGTAGCCAATAAAATTATGGCTAACTCTTCTTATGAACTGGTTATGGATGAAAATGGCAATATCAAAGCGATAAATGGTTTGGCAGAAATTCAGGCGGCCGTATTGTCCAAAGTGAAGGAGCTGCGCATTCCTGAAACCTATCAGAAGCATCCGGAACTTTTAGATGCCCTTGTCGGCGAGGACCGCGTAAAAATGCTCTCTTCTTTCTTTAAACGTTCAGCTAAAGAACTAGATACGGCTTACGTTAGCAAAAACACCGATCAGATTACCCAATACAAACTCAAAAAACTCGCTATATATGGGAATCCTACTGGCTTAATCCCATCTTCGAGTCTGGATTCTGCGGAAACCACCAAATCTGCAACAGGAGCTGTAACGGCGAATTCGCGCACGGTACGCAAGTTTAACCTGATTGTGCCTGGTTCAAAATCTATGCCTGATCGATCACCATTGCTGGCGGAGGCTACAAGCCGGATGGGTTATGATGATTATTATACGCCCTTCAAAAAAGCTACCCGTAAAATACAGGATCTGGCCATGCTTTTTAGAGAAGAGAAAGGAAGCCAGACCATTGAGGCTAATATTTTGCATCAACTGGATTCCCTGGATAAAGGTTTCGCAAAGGATGACTACCAATATATGGGTGCCAGGCTGGGCATTTTAACTTATCTGAATACTGGCGGCTATTGGGAAACCCTGAACAAAGTTCCCTACGAGTTTCTACCGCATAGTAATGATGTGGAAAATAAGTTGACCAGAGATTTGTCCAGAGGTGATTTCAGTAACGTTAAAAAAGCGATTACGCTTAGTTTTACCAAATTCAAAGGGGATGATTATTACCTGAGGAACATGGAAAATACCAGTAATACGATACATGATAATTTTGGTGGTTTGATTTATAGACTGCAGGATAAAGACTCCCTGAAACAGGCACTGGGCATCATTCAGGAGATTGAAGCTCTTAAAATACCTATAGCGACTGAATTGCTGGCGGGTATGAAAACTTATGTACGTGCAAAACTGGCCACCAGCCCGGGCGAACTTGCCGCAATAGCCAATACACAGTTCAATTCTGTATTCGATAAGGCCGGGCGCTACAGACTATTGATCTACGATGAACTGGTTAAGAAACGGGTTCCCGACTCTATAAAATTGGCCTATATTGATTACACCATCGATCTGGATAAGAAAAAAATTGACCTGCTAAACTCGGGATCAATAGAAAACGTCTCTCCGTTTATCTTTAAACATTTTATTTTACCCAACAAGGTGATCTACAAAAAGAATCTTGCAGATGCTTATTACCGCAAAAGCCAGCTGTTGAAAACTACTGAAACGGCATACCTGCAAATGGCTGCCGATCACCTGCCGAGTCAGCAGGACCGGGTAGACAATGACCATGCGCTGAAAGTGGATTACCGCTTTATTCCTTATGTATCCTACACGGATCTGTACCTTGCATCCGGGGGAAATGCAGGCATGAGCGACGAAGCACGCTTGCAAAAAAATGTAGAGATGGTGATTCTGGAACCTGAACGGTATACTAAACTGAAGGAAGACTACATGAAGGTTTTTCCTACCGGCGATTTCAAAACCTTCTTTAACAATACCCTTAAAGCAAAATTACCCGCTGTTCCCAAGTTTTCGCTACAAGAGCGCTCAGGGCTTATGGTCGCCAATAAGGACCAGGCCAGTAAATTTGTCTTTGTCGATTTCTGGGGCACCTGGTGCGGGGCCTGCGTTGCGGAAATTGATAAAATTGATGCGATTCATTTAAAAAATCCCAGCCCGGATAAGTTAGTGGTCACTACCATCGCATGTTTTGACAAAAAGAAAAACGTCGACGACTTTATGTCGAGAACAAAATATTCTTACCAGGTACTGATGTCGGATGGTAAGGTTGAAATTGATTTTAAGATCAGGTCTTACCCTACTAAATTGTTGTTGCTGCCCAATGGTGTTTACCTGACGATCCCTTTTCAATCGGATTATCAGGATATTTTAAATAAGTATTTGGAGTGGGAAATCTAGCACGTGTGCACAACTTGTACGCAAGATTTTTTTACTTCGTGTATGGATGTTTATGTACCTTTCATTTAAAACCGTAGCGCTTGAAGCTACCGTTAAAGTAAAATGCAGGAAATAGAAATATTTTATCCGTTGAGCCCCACAGACTGGCGAAAATGGTTAGCGGAAAACCATCTTTCAAAACAGGCTGTATGGCTTGTTTGCTACAATAAGAGTTCGGGTAAAAAATCATTAACATGGAGTGAATCTGTAGAGGTTGCGTTATGTTTTGGCTGGATCGACAGCAAGAAAATAAAGATTGACGATGAAAGAACGCATCAGTTTTTCAGTAAACGGAAGCCAAATGGTACCTGGTCGAAAATCAATAAGCAAAAAGTGGTGCAGCTGATTGAAAAGGGTTTAATGACAGAAGCCGGTTACAAAGGCATTGAAGCCGCAAAACAAAATGGTTCCTGGACAATTTTAGATGAGGTTGAAGAACTGATTGTCCCGGAGGACTTAAGAGCGGAACTTCAAAACAAGCCGGCAGCCAGAGAATTCTTTGAAAACCTGAGCAAGTCTTCTAAGAAGGCTTTGCTTCAATGGATTGTACTGGCCAAACAAGTAGAGACAAGGCAAAGACGGATTGCCGAGATCGTAGAATGTGCGGAGCAAGGGCTGAAGCCAAAGCACTTGCGGTAATGAGTACTATAAATTAACCACTACCCTTTTAAGCACTTTGGAAGCTACCAGTCTTTGTCCATTGACCCAGATCATGAAGCCCTTGCCTTTTTTATACCTTGTTCCAAATTTGTCGTATAGGATGGTGAGCTCTTTATCGTGGTATAATATCTTATCGAGACAAAAGTAATCCCATTTACCTTCCGGCACAAGCGGATTGATGACCAATTGCCTGCCTTCTGAAGGGCGTAGTCCGATCAGCCCTGATATGATGAGATCGCAGAATGTAGAATGGTTATAATCCTTTCCGCGCTCCACTCCTCCTTTGTCTTTAGCCCAGGTACCGTTTACCCAGTTCTTCAACCGGGTACGTGAAATCCAGTCGCCGGTGAGCGGATTGAGATTTTCATCGATCCAGGGCACGAGCTTTCCACTACCATCCTTGATTTGCTGGCTGACTGCATATGTTTTTATCAGATTATAGTAGTCACTGCGCCCGACGACATGCTGGTTGTAATTGTTCAACAGATTGGCCATTGCCGTTAATGTGATTGAGGTTGAGTATGGCCAGCTTGGTCCATTCCATTGGCATTCATGGCCCTCGTAAGATAATTTAAACCCTACATGATTACGTGCCACGCTTGTAGGCCCAAACGGTGCTTTAAAATAAGTGCTATCGGTAAGGTACTGCCACGCTCTGGAATATTCGGCATCAGGTAAATTAAAGTACCATGGGGTATAACCAAGGAGTTCTCTGGCGTCGCAAAGTACCGCATTGGGTTGCCTGGGCTTCACTTTAAAAAAGTTTGAGGTTTGGTCCCACAGCTGATTCTGAACTTTGTTTTTTAGCTGTTCTGCCTTTATCCTGTAAATATTTGAGAGTTTTTCACTTTTGCTAACACCTGCAATTTTGCTGATCGCCAGGGCGTCACCGTACATATAGGCGTTAATTGTAGGTCTGTACCCGCTGCCGCAAACAGAAACCTCCATCCCGTCTCTGTCATCTACCTGCCAGAACAGGCCATTTGCATCCAGCTTTTCTTTTTCCCATTCAGCATAGTTGCTGATCAGATCTGGCAGCAATTGTTTGACACTTGCAGGATTGCCATTGACGAGATACTGGTTATAGATGGCATCGGCTGCCCAGAAGCTGTAGAGCCGGGGATTCCCTCCACCCTTGAACCAAAACTTAGCATAATCGTTTAGATAAGTGTTGTCGCGCAGCCAGCGGCCTTCGTAGAAATGTTGGGATGCAGGACAACTGATGGTATTGTACTTGCCCGCCCAGGGTACATCTGGCAGGAATTCGGTAATCACATACCCTTCAGGTGTTTTTTTTATGTGCTTTCTATAAGTCCACCACCTGAAATAATAGGTTCGCTCCAGGTCCTTATCTGGGCAGTCTAAGAGCGGAATGTTTGCCGACAGGAATGTCCAGCTGTCCTCATTACCAATAAAATTGCGATAATATTCATTATCGGCCTGGTTGAAAGCGTCGACGTAATGTTTGAAGTCAGCGG
>DATFQH010000080.1:0-7063 GCA_035264385.1 Pedobacter sp. | reverse complement strand
GCTTTCTGCAAATGAGCGATGTAATAGAACAGTGCATGGAAGATCTGGAATTCATTCAGGATGCGAGCCTGAATAATTATTTAGAAACAGACCGGTATACACGTATATTTGCCGGCGAACTCGTAACAAAACAAGTTTATCAACATCAAAATATAAAATATTAAAATCTATATATGAGCGGACTGATTATGGCGGCCCAGTTACTTCTGGGATTATCTATACTGGTAATTTTACATGAGTTGGGACATTTTTTAGCGGCACGGGCCTTTGGAATAAAGGTAGAGAAGTTCTATCTGTTCTTCGATGCGGGTGGTGTGAGCTTGTTTAGTTTCAAAAGGGGTGACTGCGAGTATGGTATAGGTTGGCTGCCGCTTGGTGGTTATGTAAAGATTTCGGGAATGATTGATGAGTCTATGGATACTGAGCAAATGGCCCAGCCGGCTCAGCCTTGGGAATTCAGATCTAAGCCGGCATGGCAGCGACTGATCGTAATGCTTGGTGGTGTGATCGTGAACATCGTGGTAGGTATTTTTATTTTTTGGATGATGATCTTCTCATATGGTGAATCTTATATTCCAAACAGTAGTGTACAGGGAATTAACCCGGGAATTATCGGTAAGGAAATTGGTTTGAAAAAGGGCGACAAAGTTGTTGCGGTGAACGGTCAGAAGATCATCCGGTTTGAGGAACTGATCAGCTCGAAGGTGTTGCTTGATCATACTACATTGACTGTGATGAGAGATGGTAAGGCTCTGGATATTAAGGTGCCTGAAAATATTTTAAGTAAGGTTTCTGATCTTGGCCTTGAGGAATTTATCAGCAGGATTCCGCTGATATCTACCGCCCTGGATAGTATTCCTGTACAGCGGCCTGCCTTTAAAGCCGGAATTAGAAAAGGTGACCGTATTATAGCGGTTAACAATGTGCCGGTTAAGTATGATGTGGATGTTAAGACAGAGATCAAAAAACACAGGAACAAAACGATTAAGTTTGATATTAACCGTGCAGGCAACCCCATAGCAATAAATGTCCCCGTTGATACGGCAGGTACCATTGGGGTCGCTTTCAATTATCGGAATGAACTGAAGGAGGAAACCATTCATTATGGTTTTTTTGAATCGCTTCCGGTAGGTGCGAATCGTGCCTGGAAAATATTCAGCGATAATGGCAAGGGTATCTGGAAGATGATAACCGGCAAGATAAATCCGGCTAAGGCTTTTTCAGGTCCGGTAGAGATTGCCCGTAAGGTTTACGGAGGTGAATGGATCTGGTCTAACTTCTGGACTTCTACAGGCTTTATTTCGATAGCGCTGGCATTTATGAACTTGCTGCCTATTCCTGCTTTGGACGGTGGACATGTGGTGTTCCTGATCGTCGAGATGATCAAAGGAAAGCCAATGGGTGATAAATTTATGGAGCGTGCGCAGATCGTGGGATTTGTCCTGTTGCTGTCGCTGATGGTTTTTGTACTCGGTAATGATATTTTTAAGGCTGTTATGCATTAAGTTTTTTCAATGATAGATTATTTTGCTTTTTATGGTCTGCCTGTAAGTTTTAATCCTGACCAGGGATTGATAAAAAGGAAGTTCTATGAGTTCAGTAAGAAATATCATCCGGATTTCTACATCAATGAAAGCGAAGGGAAGCAGGCGGAAGTACTGGAGCTGAGTACGGTTAACAATAAGGCTTATCAGGTTTTAAGTGATCCTCAGAAGCGTCTTCACTATATTCTGGAATTCAGAGGGATTTTAACTGAAGGAGAGAATTATGTATTGCCACAGAGTTTCCTGATGGAAATGATGGAAGTGAATGAGGCTTTGATGGATATGCAGTTTGATCCGGATGCTGAGCGTCTTGCTGCTTTGAAGAAGGAAGTTGCTGCAATAGAGCAGGGGATCAGCAATGAGATTGCTGCGCTGACTGCGTCTTTTGAGCAGGAGAATGAGACAAGGCAATCTGAATTGCTTGCTGCTGTGAAGGATCTTTATTACAGGAATAAATATTTACTTAGAATAGGGGACAGCTTAAAAGCAGCTAAATGATTGATCTGATCAAACAGCCCTGGCCCTGGTATATTTCCGGACTTACCATCAGCGCAATAATGCTGATCCTGATTTTCTTTGGCAAGTCGTTTGGTTTTTCTTCTAATTTGCGCACCATCTGCAGTATGATGGGCGCCGGAAGACGTGTGAAGTTTTTTGATTTCGACTGGAGGGCTCAGCGCTGGAATTTAATGTTTCTTACAGGGGCGGTGATCGGTGGTTTCATTTCTTCTCATTGGCTGAATGCTGAGGCACCTTTAAGTCTATCGAAGGCGACGATTGAAGATCTTGCGGCGCTGGGTATCCGCTTTGACGGGGAGCTTGTTCCTATGGAACTTTTTAATCTGGATTTTGTTTTTACGGCGAAGGGCTTGTTTATGTTCCTCGGCGGAGGTTTTCTGATCGGCTTCGGGACCCGTTATGCCGGAGGATGTACGTCTGGTCATGCCATTAGTGGTTTGTCTGATTTACAGCTGCCTTCGTTGATCGCCGTGATTGGGTTTTTTATTGGTGGGCTGATCATGACACACCTCATTTTTCCACTGTTGTTTGGTTAGGCCATGTTAAAATCTATAAGATATATTGCCGCTGGAATCTTATTTGGAATAGTAATGAGTAAGTCTGAGGCGATCTCCTGGTACAGGATACAGGAAATGTTCAGGTTTCAGTCTTTTCACATGTTTGGTATCATTGGTACTGCTGTTGTGATTGGCGTGGTTGCGGTGTCGCTCATTAAACGTTTCGGCGTTAAGGATGTTGACGGCTCAGCAATTCTTTTTAAGCCAAAGGAGAGCGGCTGGAGAAGGTATTTGTTTGGCGGGATTATATTCGGATTTGGCTGGGTGCTGACGGGTGCCTGTCCGGGTCCTGTATTTGTACTGCTTGGACAGGGTTACCTGGTGATGCTTGTAGTGATTTTGGGTGCTTTATCGGGTACCTATGTTTATGGTATACTGAGGAGTCGCCTTCCTCATTGAGCCGGACGCGTTACCTGATTGTAAAAAATCAAGATACTGAGCTTTGCTATTGGTGATTGATGTATTTTAGCCGTCGAATCAATATGATCTTATGAATACACTCGCCATTTTCAGAAAAGTTGCTGTTGCTGAAGGACTTTCTTATATATTACTTGTTTTTATTGCAATGCCTTTAAAGTACTGGGCCGGCATACCTGAGGCTGTTAAATATACAGGATGGGCACATGGCGTTTTGTTTATGTTATACATCGTACTTATGGTAATGGCCTGGCAGGAATACAAGTGGAATTTTAAGAAGGCTGTGCTGATTGGACTGGCTTCCCTGATCCCTTTTGCACCATTTTGGGTCGATAAAAAGCTTAAGGAAGATAATTCAAATAAATCTTGGTAATTACTGATGCAATTTATACATTTGCATCCCGCTGAATAAGCAAATGCCCAGCTGGCGGAATTGGTAGACGCGCTGGTCTCAAACACCTGTGGGAAACCGTGCCGGTTCGACTCCGGCGCTGGGTACAAAACACGTGAGGTAGGTATACCTTGCGTGTTTTTTTGTTTAAACTTTTTTTATAACGGTCCAAATTTGGAACCAAAGCCTGTGGACTAGGTAAATAATTTAGTTAGCCTGAACAGGAAAAAATTGACGTCGCCTACGCCCCTGAACTGAGGTGAACCACTTGATTTTAGCGTTGAAGAATTCTGTGGAGGCATTGGTACTTTTGTTGTCAAAGTAATTGAGTGTTTTCTTGTGGTGCAGAGCTTTGTGGACTGTATTTGATACCTTTTTATTAACTGAATCTGTGTAAAAAGCAGGCCTCCAATATATCTTAAAATGCAATTATACACTCGACAATTTCTAATAGGTTCCTTAACATTGCTTATTTTTTTATCTTCCTGTAAAAAAACCGAAATACCAGAAACGCTGGTTACTTCTGTTCGCATGAATGTGGATAGTACTATTTTGGCAAATGATAGCTTTTTCGGTCAACGCCTTTCTGTCATCCTTGCAAACTTCCCAGAAGGCACCTCAGATAAGGCGGAATGGCGTGTGGAAAATCCGCGTATTGCCGAGGTAACCACTGGAGGAGTCGTATGGCCGAAGGGTGCTGGAATCACTTACGTTTTTGCAAAATTGTTAAATGGACAGGGAGAAGCTAAATGCAAGATCATCGTAACCGATGGGAATGACTATAAATTTAGGCTTGTATTAACGGATAAGGGAGCATCTGATTTTTCTATTGGTCGCCCTGAAGCGTTTCTTTCCAAAAGATCTATTGAGAGGCGTCGCAAACAAAATATTCCAATAGACGAAAGTGACCTGCCAATATCTAACAAATACCTAAAAGCAATAAAAGAAATTGGAGGAACGATTGTCGCCAAGAGTAAGTGGCTGAACACAGTGAGTGTAAGCGTTCGGGACCAGTTTCTGGTTGATAAGTACGTAGCCTTACCGTTTGTAAAAGAGGTTATTTTGGTGTACGTAGGCAAAAGAAAACAAAACTTTGATGCACTTAAATATGTAGATAGGCCACAGCCAGGAAATACAGGCAATTTAGGTACATCAATTGATTACGGATCAGCTGCACTTAATATCAATACGGTAAAAGGGGAAGCATTACATCAGCAGGGTTTCAAAGGCGCAGGAATGGATATTGCTGTTATCGATGCCGGGTTCATAAACCTAAATAATAATCAAGCCTTTAGCAATGTAACTATTAAAGGTGCAAAATCTTTTGTGTATGAAAATGATGACCCATATAGTATCGACACACATGGCGTTTGGGTAACCTCTTGTATGGCTATAAATAAACCTGGGACCTATGTGGGCACTGCGCCCGAAGCAAATTACTGGTTGCTTAGGACAGAAGATAGTGATACTGAATTTCCCATTGAGGAGGATTATTGGACGAGTGCCATAGAATTTGCAGATAGTGTTGGGGTTGACTTGGTAAATTCTTCTCTTACATATAGCGATGGCTATTCATATCTCACCAAACAATATACTGCTAATGATATGAATGGAAAAACCGCTTTAGCTAGTAGAGCTGCAAATATGGCCTTCCAAAAAGGTATATTTATTGTCAATTGTGCGGGGAACGAACAGAAATGGGTAGGTACGCCAGCCGATTCGCCGAGTGTGCTAGCTATAGGATCGATCAATAGTAATGGAAGCCAAAACTTCTTTACCTCCTGGGGAATAACAGCTGATGGCCGCATCAAACCTGATGTAATGGCTATGGGTGGAAACGCAAGCGTAATTAATTCTTCCGCCACGGCCGAAAATAGAAGTGGAACATCATATGCTAGTCCGATCATTTGTGGTGTAGCAGCTTGCTTATGGCAGGCCTTTCCCCAACTAACAAATAGTGATTTAATGGAAGTAATCCGTAATTCTGCCAATCGGGCTAGCCATCCTGAATTACCTTTTGGTTATGGAGTCGCAGATATGAAAAAGGCAATGGAACTGGCGAGAATAAAAGTCACCGCAAAAAAAAATTGATCGATCCCTAGGTTAAACCGGTATTTTGTAAACTTTGCTGCATGCAATTAGAACAACCACTCACTACCACTGAGAAAGTTTATTGTTTTTGGCATTTTAAGACGTGCCTTAAAATTTCTCAGATCGGAACTATTAATCAAAAAGAGTCGAGTGGTTTTTATGTTACAATGCTCTGTTTGATTGAAGACACATAGTGCCATGCTAACTGGACTTAACCTAAAAGGGCAAAAACTTTTTTTTATAGCATAAAAATTGATGGATCAAAAAGTAAGCGATATTTATGGATTAGAATACTTAGTGCTCTAAAGTTCGTTGACAGTGTTCCCTTTTCTAATGAACTCTTTAACCGAAGTTAAAATGCTCAATACCTCTGTGTGCATGGTATTTAAGTATTTACTTTGGTGTTGATAAATCTGCTGCTCAGATTTCGGCTTCGTCTTATATTCATCTGCAGTTGGAAAGTTGGATAACAGGGTGTCATAAGAGCTTACTGTTCGGTCAATTAGTTTATTACCAGCCATCGTAGCTGGAATTTCTATGGAGAGGTTATTTATGATAAGCCTGTATTTTGAGTCTTTACAAGTGAAATCAAGAATCATCTGTATGGTGAAATTTATGGGTATATTTTGTCTTCCAACTGTTATAAAGTGGCTTGATGGTATGCTTACTCTAGTGATAAGTTTTCCGCCGTCTTTATCATTTAACTGGATTGTATTTGCCTTTTGACTGACCTTATTGGAGGCCCATTGGCTTACCAACGAGAAAATATCAGCTTTCGATAAGTTCTTTGCGGTATCAATAAGAGCGTATTGGATTTGGCTGTTCACGACAGGAATCCTTGATTTATCAAAGTAGGATTCTTGAGCGAATGCTGATGCTGCAAACAGCAGACATGCGGTAATGATTAGAAGGCGCATATTTAAGTTTTTATAAATATATAAATTCTATCTGCTCTGTGACTTCCTGGCAACGTCAATTTTTCCTTCAAATTGTTCGAAGGCTGGATCATTTAATCGAGCAGATTGTGTATCGACTATAGATCAGAAAAGATGGGAAAATCCGGCCATTCGATTTTTTTCTAAATGGGCTTTTCAATTCCAAAAATAGAGGTTTTCCTGAAAACTTATTTTTCTACGGGATTCAGATTGTATCTGCCAAACTTTGCAGGCTCTATTGTTCTACACGCAAGCGTACGTAGATTTTTTGCAATAGAACAACTTGAATATTAAAAAGGAACTGCGGGCTTCTTTTGTGGTTGAGTAGTTGGACCATAGACGGTGATTTTGCCGTTCTTAACTTTCATTCTGTCAATAAATACCACTCTTTCTGAACCTGTACCTGTCGTTCTTCCATGATAAACGCAAAACATTTCCTTACCATCCGGAGCGTAAACGATGCTATTGTGACCTGTCCCGGAGACTATGCCTCCTTTATGCGTGTTTTTTTGCAATACCGGATTATTTTCTGCTTTTTTAAATGGGCCCAAGGGAGAAAAAGATGTGGCATAACCGACGGCGTAGTGCTCGCCTCCGAAATGGTTCGCG
>DATFQH010000079.1:0-15319 GCA_035264385.1 Pedobacter sp. | reverse complement strand
AGAGAGGGCTTGGGGATACTGATCCAGGGAACCTATGGTTTTGAACTGTTGGGTGCTTTTGAAGATTGCAGCAATATTGAGGATCAGGTGCAAAGCCTGAAACCACATGTTATACTGATGGATATCGATATGCCAAGGGTTAACGGGATAGCTGGTTTAAAGCGGATAAGAGTCTTAAATACCGAAGTTAAAATATTAATGCTTACTGTTTTTGACGACAATGACAATGTCTTTGAGGCTATCAGGAGCGGAGCAAACGGGTATTTACTGAAAAAAACACCGCCTGCAAGGTTGCTCGAGTATATTAATGATGTTTTGGAAGGTGGCGCACCGATGACATCGTCTATTGCCACGCAGGTGCTGAACATGTTTAAGGCTGGCCATGCGGGCGCGGCTACTAACTTCGATCTTTCCGTCAGGGAACTGGATGTGCTTAAGCTACTTGTGAATGGCTACAGTTATAAAATGGTGGCTTCAGAGCTCTTCATTTCACTGGATACCGTACGTTCACACATTAAAAATGTTTACGATAAATTGCAGGTCAATTCTAAAAGTGAGGCGGTAGCTAAAGCTTTGAAAACTAAACTATTCTAGATAAAACCCCCCAAACATGTGATTGATGCGTTGGTTGACAGCAGGTATTTTTGTCTCTGTAAACAAACCAACATTCTCAATGGCAACTATTAATAAGAATAACATTTGTCCTGCAGTGATAGAAAGGTGTAAGGCGGGCGACAGAATAGCGCAGCAATTGGTCTTCGATACCTTCTCGGCAAGGATGTTTGCAGTGTGTATGCGTTATTCATCTGATGTTATGGAAGCTGAAGATATTCTGATGATTGGGTTTACCAATGTGTTTACAAAAATAGATCGCTATAATGGATTGGGTTCTTTTGAGGGCTGGATCAGAAGTGTGATGGTTAACATTGCACTTTCAAATTACCGCAGAAAACAAAGGAAGATCAGTACGGTTAACCTGGAGGAATACTTCATTTCTAATTATTCTACGGGCCAGAACAACAGGTGCGAGATAGATTATCTTGTAAGGGCTTTGCAAGCGCTGCCTGCGCATTACCGTGTAGCCTTTAATATGCACGCCCTGGAAGGTTATTCTCACAGAGAGATCTCTTCGGTGCTGAACATTTCCGAGACTTGTTCTAAAGCTCATGTGGCAAGGGCCCGAAAAATGCTTCAGCAAAGGGTTACTGCCGGCTCAGGGCAGTTGCGTCAAGGTGTATTTGCTGCTTAGCAGGATCAAAAATCCTTATTCAGCAGTTTTTCCAATTCTCCGAAAGAAACATTCATCCTTACTCTGCCCTGCTTGGCATAGGCAATTTCTCCGGTTTCTTCCGAAATAATGACGGCTACGGCATCGGTAGTTTCAGACACACCTATCCCGGCTCTGTGGCGGAGTCCGAACTGAGGGGGGAGCTTATCGTTATCGGTGAGGGGAAGAATACAGCTTGCACTTTTAATTTTGTTTTCTGCGATGACAACTGCACCGTCGTGCAGCGGGCTGTATTTCTGAAATATGCTTTCGAGCAGTCGCTTAGAAATCTTCGAATCGATGACTTCACAGCTGTTTGCAAACAGCTGGTCGTCGTAAAATTTTACGAAGACCATAAGGGCGCCGGTTCTCGATTTCTTCATGCTTTTGCAGGCGTCGATGATAGGTTTGATACGGATCAGGTTATCGCGTTCAATGTTTTTACTCCCAAAGAGGTAACCCCACCATGCTTTGTTCTGCTGAAGAAAAGTGTTTTTACCGATCAGTAACAGGAACCTTCGGATTTCGGGCTGAAAAATGATAATGAGTGCTATAATACCAACGCTGATGAATTGGTTGATGATGGTGGAAAGCAGCCTCATGTGCAGCGCGTCTACAAGCCAGTGGATCAGCAGTATGATGACCATGCCCAGAAAAAGGTTTACGGCAATGGTGTTTTTGATGAGGTTATAGATATAATAGATCAGCAGGGCAACGAGTATGATGTCTACGGAATCTGTGATGGTTAATTTGAGGAAATCGAAATCCAGGCCTTTCATTAGGTGCAAGTTAGGTATTTTATTTTTGCTGCAGTTTTTCTATCAGTGCAATGCACTCTGCTGCCGCTTTTACATCATGCACACGCAGTATAGACGCGCCTTTTAGCAGCGCAACAGTGTTGAGTACTGTAGTCCCGTTAAGCGCTCCGGCTGCATCGGTATGGAGGAGTTTATAGATCATGGTCTTCCTGGAAATGCCTGCCAGAACAGGAAGACCGAAGATTTGAAGGTCCTCTAATTGCCGCATCAGTTCGTAGTTGTGATCGAGGTTTTTTGCAAAGCCAAACCCGGGATCGATGATGATGTCGTGAAGGCCGAGTTTTTTTAATCCGGCGATCTTTTCAGAAAAATAAGTGATCACTTCTAGTGTCAGATTTTGGTAGCTGGCCTGCTGCTGCATGGTTTTTGGTGTTCCCTTCATATGCATGATGATATAGGGAACCTGCAGGTCAGCCATGGTTTTGAACATGTCGGTGTCCATCTCTCCTGCGGCAATGTCATTGATGATATGCGCCCCTGCATCTATGGCTTCTCTGGCTACCCCGGCCCGGAAAGTATCGATAGAGAGCAGTGCTTCCGGTAACTTTTTTGTGATGGCTGAGATCACAGGAATCAGCCGCTGCAGTTCTTCATCGGGGCTTACTTCAGCTGCTCCGGGACGGGAAGAATAGGCCCCGATATCAATAAAAGTGGCTCCTTCACGAAGGAATGCTTCGGTATTGCGCAGGGCTTCGTCTACAGAACTGATCCGGCTTGTGCTATAGAAGGAATCGGGGGTAATGTTCAGGATACCCATGACACGCGGAACGGTCAGATCTACCAGTTTACCCCTAACGTTGAGTGTGCGTTTTGTGTTTAAAAATGTATCTTTAGCCATTGTTTGCATACAAACTTAATAAATTGCAGTGCATTCGTAAGTTCGGATAAAAATATGAAACTGCGAATAGCTATTCTGGATTTTTAATCTTGTATTTATCAGACAGGAACTGGCTTAAACTTTAATATTTTATTTGCTTTGGCAACAAACACTTCCCAAGAATACGATTCAGTAATAGCGGTTTGCAAATCGCTGTTTTTAAAGAAAACCAACGATTACGGGACTGCCTGGAGAATACTCAGGCCGGCATCTATCACCGATCAGATCTTTATTAAAGCCCAGCGGATCCGTACGCTGGAAGAAAAGAAGGTGTCCAGGGTCGGAGAAGACATCGCCTCAGAATATATCGGGATCGTAAACTATTGTGTAATAGCGATGATGCAGCTGGAGCTCGGTGCGGATGATCCTCATGAGCTGGATGCAGGACATGTTGAAATACTTTTTGACGGGTATGTAAACGCCACTAAGGAGCTGATGTTTGCCAAAAACCATGATTATGGCGAAGCCTGGCGTGATATGCGCATCAGTTCGCTTACAGATCTGATTCTGATGAAGATCCTGAGGGTAAAGCAAATAGAAGATAACCAAGGGAAAACGCTTGCTTCAGAGGGAGTGAGTGCGAATTATCAGGATATGCTGAATTATTCGGTTTTTGCGTTGATTAAACTGGGTATAAAATGATGAAGAATACTTTACTAAACTTTTGCAGGATCTTTGTTGGTGTCCTGTTCATCTTTTCAGGACTGATCAAGGCCAATGACCCGCTTGGATTCGGTTACAAGCTGGAGGAATATTTTGATGTGTTTCATATGCCTTTCCTTAGTGGCATGGCTACCGGGATAGCTATACTGCTGTGTGTATTTGAGATTGTACTTGGTGCGCTGCTGCTCTTCGGTTTTTGGCGCAGACAGGTAACTTTGGGTTTACTGGTTGTGATTATCTTTTTTACCATCCTTACATTTGCTTCCGCTTTTTTTAAGGTGGTTACCTCATGCGGATGCTTTGGTGATGCGATTCCTCTGACTCCATGGCAATCGTTCTCTAAAGATATTGTGCTGCTGATCATGATCGTATACCTGTTTATTCACAGGCAGCGTATCAAGCCGCTGACTGGCCATTCCGGATGGCGGACAGCACTCTTTACATTGGTTCTTGCTTTTTCAATGTTGTTTAGTCTGTACACCTACAGCCGTCTTCCTGTTCTTGATTTTCTGCCTTATAAGGTTGGTGCCAACTTGCCCGAACTCATGAGAATTCCCCCGGGTGCCAAACCTGATGAATATTCGATCCTGTATACGCTTAAAAACAAGGATACGGGTGAGGAGAAAACTATGAATGACAAGGATTACCTGAAAACAGAGATTTGGAAGGATGAGAACTGGGAAATCATCGGGACGCCCGAAAGTAAGCTGGTGAAGAAGGGCTACGAGGCTAAAATAAAGGATCTGCTGATCGCGGATGCTTCAGGAACGGATTATACCAGGGAACTGATAGAAAACCCTTATTACAATATTGTTGTGGTAGCCTACGACCTGACTGCGGCCAATGAGGCTGGAATGGGTGAGATGAACGCCATTGCACTGAACGCTGCCGAACAGTTTAACATCAGAACAGTGCTGCTGACTTCGACATCTGCACAGCATGCTGATGCGTACAGTAAGAAAATGAAGCTTTTTATGGAAGTTTTTTATGCGGATGCGGTGCCACTTAAGAGTATGGTGCGGTCGAGCCCTGGTATACTGCTGTTGAAAAATGGTGTAGTGATCAATAAATGGCACTACAATGCTGTTCCTTCCTTTGATGAGCTTTCTAAAACTTATTTCGCTAAATAACGGAAAATAGATGCTGCGCTATGCCTTAAAAAAATTCTTGTATGGATTTGCTGTAATGGCAGGCGTGGTGGTCGTGGTATTCATCCTTTTCAATGTGCTGCCCGGAGATCCGGCCAGAATGACCCTCGGGCAGAGATCCGATGTGCAGTCGCTGGAAGCTGTGCGTAAAGAGTTCGGACTGGACAGGTCCAGAACAATACAGTTTTTCCTTTATCTGAACGACATTTCGCCTGTTGGACTTCATAGCCGTACGGAAGAGGATCAGGAGAAATACCATTACATAAGCCTGATTCCATTCGGTGATGATGCCGTCGGGCTTAAATGGCCCTATTTAAGGCGTTCTTACCAAACCAAGAGAGATGTACTGACCGTTTTGAAGGAAACTGTCCCAAACACTTTTATACTTGCGCTTACAGCCATGATATTTGCAACGATCGTTGGCGTTTTTCTGGGCGTGGTGTCGGCAGTGCATAAAGATACATGGATCGATAAGACTGCTAATGCATTTGCGATACTTGGTATTTCTGCGCCTTCTTTTTTTGCCGGGATCATCATAGCATGGTTGTTTGGTTTTGTCCTCAGTGATTATACTGGTCTGAATATGTCCGGAAGTTTATACAGTTATGATCCTTTTAAAGGGGAAGTAATGAGCTGGAAAAACTTATGGCTGCCGATGCTGACCCTTGGATTGCGGCCGCTCGCCATTATCGTGCAGCTGACCAGAAGTGCGATGCTGGATGTGTTGGCGCAGGATTATATCCGTACTGCAAGAGCCAAGGGCCTGAGCCGGAACATGATCATTTATAAACATGCTTTACGGAATGCTTTGAATCCTGTGATCACCGCCATTTCAGGCTGGTTTGCATCCTTGCTGGCGGGCTCATTCTTCGTAGAGTACATCTTTGGATACAATGGTTTGGGGCGCACTACTGTAACTGCGCTGGAAATGTCTGATTTCCCGGTTGTGATGGGTTCAATTTTGTTCATTGCCTTTATATTTGTAGTAATTAATATTTTAGTGGATGTATTGTATGCGCTTGTCGATCCAAGGGTAAAACTGGCTTAAGTATGAAGGTATTTCTAATCGGATTTATGGGTTGCGGTAAAAGCACAATGGGCAGGAAGCTAGCCAGGAAGCTGGACTATGTCTTTATTGACCTCGATCATGAAGTGGAGGGTGCGGCAGGGATGTCGGTTGGAGACTATTTTACAGCCAATGGCGAAGATGCTTTCAGACAACTGGAAAGTAGAACGCTCAAGGAGTTCAGCTACCCGGTGAACTGTATTGTAGCGACTGGGGGCGGAGCGCCTTGTTTTTTCGACAATATGGATTGGATGAACAGCAATGGGCTGGCCATATACATACATATGACGCCACAGGCACTGGCCAAAAGATTGGAAAATGGTAAGGAGAAGCGACCTTTGCTACGTGGCCTTGATGAAGCAGGAATGGTTGCCTTTATCACCGCCAAACTCGCAGAACGCTCATTATTCTACAATCAGGCATCACGGACTGTCGAGGGGGTCAGTTTAACTACTGACACACTGATTGAATTACTCGCGTCGCAAGACTAATATTTACCGGTAGATATTTGGTCTTTTCTTCATGCTCTGATCTACTGAATATGGTCCTGAGCCTACTACCCAAAACAATACGAGCAATAACAATACGATCAGCGACAACCAAAGTTCAGAGTTCAATGCCGAGAAGCCGTGACTTAGGTTGACAAATAATACCGCGCAAAGCAGAATCGGGATCTGGATGACCACCGCGAAGCGGGTAACAAGACCGATGGCAATTAGAATTCCACCTACCAGGTGTACAAAGCCCACAATGTGCAGGGCCACGCTGGCCATTACGCCGGAAAAGCCAAAGACATTGTTTTGCAGCAGCAGGTCCTGTAATGCAGCGGTGTTGCTGACAATGGCTATACCCTTGCAGAAAATTAAAATACCAAGAAAGATACGGATGATGTCGAGCCATTTGGCGTGATGAACATCGCCCCAGTGCTCAATTTTTTGGATAACAGTCATAATATTGCCTCCTTAATTATATTGGTCTATTAAATTTAGCTATTCTCAAGGAGAATAGCAATAGCAAAATGCTAGCGTTCAGGAAATTATAAATGGGGCGGCAAAGTCTGTACGCGGCGGCAGGTTCAGGTAAGGATAACTGACTTTAGATAGATAGAGCCCTTCGGGATGTGCGGGGGTAATGAGTTCGGGGGTGGTTCTGGTAGCGAGGTAATGTTCAAATTGATCGACACTGAGTGCGCCTCTGCCTACCTTGAGCAGCTGGCCCATAATGATCCTGATCATTTTACTCAAAAAACGGTTAGATGAGATCTGAAAGCGCAGTTTGTCGCCACTGGGATCGACCAGTAGCCTGGCTGACATGACATTGCAGATGGTATGCTCGTATTTGTCAGGGCTGGTGCAAAAAGCACGGTAGTCTTTATAATTTGGCAATATGTCCGCGGCGGATTTCATCTTTTCGAAATCGAGCTCTTTTAAAAGGTAAAATGAACTTAGTCCGTGAAGGAAGGGATCTTTATAAGTATGCAGAAAATAATCATAGGATCTCTGGACGGCATCAAATCTGGCATGACGTGTTTCCGCTACGGGAATGATGTCGAACACGGCTATATTGTGGGGGAGAATCTTGTTGAGCCTGAACAGCAGGTCAAAGTCCCATTCCTGTTCGATATCCACATGAAAGAAAAATTGACTGGCGTGGACATGAGCATCGGTACGGCCACAGCCGATCACAAATACCTGGGTTTTTAATGTTTGTGAGAGCGCACGCTCCACCACACCCTGAACGTTGAGTACGCCCGGTTGCTTCTGCCAGCCTTTATAATGCAGCCCGTTATAGCCGATATGAACGAAATATCTCAATCTATTTCTTCCAGGATCTTTTGTTCAATTCATCGATTGGCATGCTCATCATTCTTCCCACTGGCAGTTTGCCTTTGTAAGTGATCACTTTCAATACGGACGCATCTTTGGGGGCCATGATCTTTTCAGTGTATTTTGGATAGAAACGGTCGGGGAAGGAATTGTCGAAGCTGTAATAAATATCCAGGCCCTCTACTTCTGTACTGAGTTCTATCATGAGCTGTTTGTCTGCAGACCTGCTGACGCTGAAGATCGGATCGTATACACTTGGTGCATATTTGGTCTCAGCAATGTCCAGTCTTTTAAAGTGCTGCTCCACCTTTCCGAAAAAACTGTTCCAGTTTTTCTTTTCAGCGGGCGACCATACGGATTCGGCTATTGCCATGCCTCTTGGCCAGGTCATATATTCGGCCTGACGAATATTATATACCTGTTCTGTCCAGAGGTTGGCCTGTCCGCCTTTAATATATTTAGGATCGAGGCCTGCTGGTACCGGTTCAAATTCATAAGACTTACTAAGCCTCAGTGAGGCATACACCCTTGGTTCTGTAATGGCGTCGGCCTGCATGTAATCGAGATAGGCATAAGTTGTTGGGCTCATGACTACTTCGTGTTTCTTTTTTGCAGCTTCAATGCCATATTTGGTTCCCCTCCAGCTCATCACTGCTGCGCTCGGCGACATGTCGCCTTCCAGAATCTCATCCCAGCCCATAAATTTCTTGCCCTTAGATTCTACGATTTTCTGTATCCGTTTTTCGAAATAGCCCTGTACCTGGTGCATATTTTTAAATCCTTCCTTTTGCATCAGCGCCTTAATCGCATCACTCTTCTGCCAGAAGTTGATCGGTGCCTCATCACCTCCCATGTGGATGTATTCGAATGGAAATAGCTTGGCGATCTGGGTAATTACCGTATCCAGAAAGGTATATACTTTTTCATTTGCTGGACAAAGGGTATTGTCTACAAGGGCAATGGGCGGTGCGCCTCTGGACCAGTCCATGATCTGCTCACCGGAACGGACCCTGTAGTTTTCAGCACCAGGCGTGCATGACAATTCAGGATAGGAGGCAATTGCGGCGAGACTATGCCCGGGAACATCTATTTCCGGCATAATGTTTACAAAACGCTCCTTCGCGTAGGCTACAAGTTCTTTGATGTCATCCTGGGTATAAAAGCCTCCATAGTTGCGCGGCTCATCTATTGCCGGAGGTGTGAAGTTGCCAAATTCACCTGTCTTTTTTACGCTCCATGCGCCTATCTCAGTAAGTTTGGGCAGTCCTTTGATCTCTATTCTCCAGCCTTCATCGTCGGTTAAGTGCAGGTGCAGAAGATTGTATTTATAGCGGACCATGGCATCTATGTATTGCTTTACTTCTGCCTTGGTAAAAAAGTGACGGGCAACGTCGAACATTAATCCTCTCCACCCAAGTCTTGGGTAGTCTGTTACCTCTACGCAGGCTGCTCTCCATTCGACTCCTTCTATCTTCTCTTTGCTTTCTATTTCTTTAGGGAACAGCTGGATAAGGCTCTGGGCACCATAAAAAAGTCCTGCCGGTTTATTCGCCCTGATGGTAATGAAATTGGGTGTAACCGAGAGCTGGTAACCTTCATTGCCTAGCAGATGATGTGGTTTTTCGTTTAAGATCAGCTTTATATTTGCTGCTGCAGCAGGGCTGTTAACACTGGAAATATAGCTTCCTGTCGGTACTGAAAATCTTTCCTGCAGAAAGGCAATGGTCTGATTTAGCTCGGACAGGGCAGGAGCCTGGATCACTACATTTGCGGGCAGAATAAAGTATCCATCTCCCTTGGTAATCGAAACAGGCTCGGGTATGATGGCGACATCCGGGGTGCTGCTTATCACAGAAGTGGTTTGGGCGGCCGCTGACTCAGTGACTGTATTCTGAGCAAGGACTGTATATCCTAAAAGACTGAGTGTGAATAACGAAAAAAATCTTTTCATGAATAGTTTGATGCTTAATGATATATAGGAAAATGCTGCAATTTATCAATTTGTTCAGGTTATTTCAATGCGTCCAGCACTTTAAACAGCTTTTTGTTGATGCCTGACCCGGAATAGTTGTTGATGCAAATTACAATGATGTACTTTCGGCCCGATGGGTCTGTATGGTAACCCGCAAATGCGGAGACGTCGTTGATGGTTCCGCTTTTCAGTTTCATTCCACTGTTTTCGGGAAATGACGCATAATATACCGGAAACCAGCTTTCCTTTTGAGAACGGTACAAGATTTCAGCCATTGCCGCTGTGGTGACCCTGGTGCCAGGTGACAATCCACTGCCATCTATGATATTTAGTGCATTTCTGTCTATCCCTTTACCTGCCCAATAGTTGATAACGAAGGAGGCCCCGTTTTTTGTAGTTCCTTCTTTGCCTGATTTCTCCGCCAGTGTTTTCAGCAAATGCTCACCATAGAGATTCACACTTTTTTTGTTAAACCAGTAGATGATCTGACTCAGTACCGGAGAGCTGATGGTGTTCAATTTTTGGCTGATGACAGGCAATGCCTGCTGATCTGCCTTGAGTTGTCGGGTGGTGTTCGGCTCTGCTGATGCAGGAATGCCGACCCGGCGAAGTGTGTCCTGCAACCTGAAAGCAGCGTCAAATGCAGGATCCGGTAACGCTGCGGAAATGCCGGATTTAGATATACCCAATGCCCAGGTACCTCTTAAGTAGGCTATGCCGGACAATGGCGGAAGAAATGCGTAAACTTTGTCTCCCGTGCCTTCGGCACCGGGCTTCATTTCATTCACCACTTTCAAATAAGGCATTGCAGGGGCTGTTTTCAGTATTGATACCCTGTTATCTGTCCGATTGGCTTTCAAATGAAAATCAAACTGGTTTTCTCTCCAGCTGAGCGCCGAAGCGCCCGCGCCGTAATAGTTGCCTATGTCCTGCCAGACCCACCCCTCGGGGGTGGTTTGGGTACCCCATAAGCCATCATCACCGATGATACCACCTTCAATCTTTTTGATGCCGGCCTGTTTTATGGCAGAGACCCACTGATTGAGCACGTATCCTTCTTTTGAAGTCTCATAACGCCATGAGCCCAGGGTAGGGTCGCCTCCGCCAATGATCACAATATGACCATGAAGAACACCCATGGCGTCAATCGTGCCACTGTAGGCCAGCGTAGTCTGGTATTGGAAATCTTTACCCAATACGGCCAGGGCGGTGGCTGATGTGATGGTCTTGAGGGTAGAAGCAGTAGCCATTCCGATGTTCTCGTTTTTTGCAAAGAGCGTCTGCCCGCTATTCGCGTCCAGCACACATAATGAGGTAACCGCATATTTAGATTGCGGATCTTCAAGCAGGGTATTGAAGGCCTGCTCCAGTTTTTTCATGGGCGTCTGGGCAGGGGAGGCAAGTCCCTGTGAAAGCAAAAACAGAAGCGGGAAGACTTTCTTGAACATATGGCTTTAAATTAAAACGGTCGTCATACCTGATTTATTTCAGCATGACGACCGTAATTCTATTTTTAAAATGGATTATACCAATTCTTTCTTTACAAGATATTCGGCGATCTGAACAGCATTTGTAGCTGCTCCTTTACGCAGGTTGTCTGCTACAATCCACATATTCAGTGTATTTGGCAACGACTCGTCACGTCTGATCCTCCCTACAAAGACCTCATCTTTTTCATGAGCATCTTTAGGCATCGGGTATTTAAGGTTAGCCGGGTCATCCACTACAATTACACCTTCTGTATTGGTAAGTAATGAAGTAACGTCGGCAAGGTTAAATTCATTTTCAAATTCTATGTTCACTGATTCTGAATGGCCGCCCATAACAGGTATGCGTACGGTTGTAGCCGTAACCCTGATGCTTTGATCGCCCATGATCTTCTGGGTTTCCAGAATCATTTTCATTTCTTCCTTAGTATATCCGTTTTCTGTAAAGACATCAATCTGAGGAATTACGTTCAGATCAATAGGGTATGCATAAGCCATAGGGCCATCGGTAATGCCCTTCCGCTCGTTCATCAGCTGCTCTACCGCTTTTACTCCTGTACCCGTTACCGACTGATAAGTAGAAACTACAACGCGTTTGATTTTATATTTATCATGAAGTGGTTTCAGGGCCACTACCATTTGAATGGTTGAACAATTTGGATTAGCAATGATCTTATCATCTTTAGTAAGCACATCTGCGTTTACTTCAGGAACTACTAATTTTTTTGTGACATCCATACGCCATGCCGATGAATTGTCGATCACTGTTGTACCGGCTTCAGCGAAGCGCGGAGCTTCTTTCAAAGACGTACCGCCACCCGCAGAAAACAATGCGATATCAGGTCTCATCGAGATTGCAGTATCCATGCTCACAACAGCATACTTCTTACCCTTGAACGAGATTTCCTTGCCAACACTCTTTTCTGAGGCCACAGGGATCAATTCGGTCAACGGGAAGTTGCGCTCTTCTAACACTTTTAACATTACGGTGCCTACCAGTCCGGTAGCACCAACTACTGCAATTTTCATCTTTTTGTAATTGTTTTTTAACTTATTGTTTTTATTTATTAATGATTGGTGATCTATGGTAATAAGTGGCGCAAAGATGCGGATTTTTTCTAATATTCTTTACCTAAAGGCCTTACTATAAACAAAAAAGGGAAGTGGCTCTTTACAAACCACCTCCCTTTCTGTTAAGATCTGTTGTCTTAAACCAGTTCGTGATCTACATAATCAAAGCTTTTCTTGATGCTTTCAAAAGGATCTATTGAAAAATTTTCCTGTTCTACGATCAGGTGCTTTAGCCCTGCAAGCGCGGCGTGTTTATAAATGCTTTTGAAGTCAATCTTTCCGTTTCCTACTTCAGTATTGATGGTATTGTCAGTCTTGTCCATGTCTTTCACGTGCCACATCACAAAACGTCCGGGATGCTTGTCAAACAGCGCCTTTGGATCATTACCCGACCTTACCACCCAGTACAGGTCCATTTCAAATTGAATCAGATCCTTGTTGGTTTCCTGAAGCAGGATATCATAACCTGTGGTATCGCCATATTTGACAAATTCGAAATCGTGGTTGTGGTAAGCCATTTGCAACCCACTTTGTTTAGCCAGTTCTGCCGCTTCATTCAGTCTGCCAGCGATCTTTTTGTAATCTTCGAGGCTGGTTCTTAGATCCGGCGCCAGGAACGGGCAGGTAAAGTATTCCATGTTCAGTTCTGCTGCTCCGGCCAAAAGCGGCTTTAATATTTCCTTGTCCCCGGTTTTTATATATTCGTCCAATCCGAAATGTCCGCTGGGGGCTTTTAACCCATTGGCATCTAAAAGGGCTTTGAATGATTTGGCATCCAGTCCCCAGAAACCCGATTCGGCTGTATAGCCGTAGGTCTCCACTTCTTTGTATCCAGCCTTCGCAACTTTTTCTATGACACCTTTTACATCCTTTGGCAGGAGTTCTCTAAGGGTATACAACTGCAGGCCTACAGTTTTTGAAGCTGCGGCGGCTGGCGAGCATGCAAAGCCAGGGATGAGTGCAGCACCCGCTGCTGCTACTGCCGCCTGTTTGATAAATATTCTTCTTGAATTCATGATATTTGGTTATACGTCACAAATTTTAACCGCATCGTTTAATGATTTAAATTTGTCGGTGTTTCTTGGTATAAACTCTTGGGCCAGATAGCCTTTAAAACCGGTTTCGACGATTGCCTTGATGATAGCAGGGTAATATAGTTCCTGATTTTCATCAAGCTCATGTCTTCCGGGTACACCTGCCGTATGGTAATGCGAGATGTACTGATGATTGGCTTTAATAGTTGCGATTACATTTCCTTCGTCAATTTGCATGTGATAAATATCATAAAGCAATTTGAAGTTTTCTGAATTCAGCCGTTTACACAGCTCAACACCCCATGGCGTATTGTCGCACTGATAATCTTTATGGTCGACTTTGCTGTTCAGCAATTCCATAACCAAAGTCACCTTATATTTTTCGGCAATAGGAAGCACCTTTTTTAAACCTTCAACACAATTCTTCCAGCCTGTCTCATTGTCTTTGTTTCTTTTGGTGCCGCTAAAGCAGATCAATTGCTTGTATCCTGCTTCTGCTACTTTAGGGATCATTTCTGAATACCGTTTGATCAGTTCTTCATGATACTCAGGCTCATTCCAGCCATTGTCGATACTGATTTCTGCGCCGTTACACAATGATGAATACATTCCGTGCTTTTTGAGCGTCGCCCAGTCGCCTGGTCCAACGATATCTATAGCTGTGATGCCGATCTTTTTTGCTTCAATACATAAGGTATCAAGATCGACACTTCCGAAACACCATCGGCAAACGGAGTGGTTTACATTTCCTTTTAGCATAGTTGATTTTTGAGGCTCAAAAGCAAAAGCCGGCAAAGCTCCCGAAACGCCGAGAGCGGCAGTTCCGGCAACAATGTTTTTCAGTGCAGATCTTCTGCTTAGTTCTGATTTCATTTTTTTTATGGTTAAACTGGATCAATTGCTATTTTCTTTTTGTCTGCAAAGAAAACTGTAAATAATAAAAATACTGCGATGGCGATTCCCGCAGGGATCAGCCAGATCATTTTCCAATCTGTTACATCTCCGGATTTGTACATGTCGGTAATTAAACCTGCAACTTTGAACCCGATGAGCATACCTACCCCATAGGTAGCCAGGGTAATCATGCCCTGTGCTGAACTTTTGAATCTTTCACCGGCTTTAGAGTCGGTGTAGATTTGTCCCGATACAAAGAAGAAGTCATAACAAACACCGTGCAGCGCAATTCCTATGATTAGCATAAAGCTCAGGTTATCTGCATTTCCAAAAGCAAATAACACATATCTGACTGCCCAAGCCAGCATACCAACCAAAATGGTTTTTTTGAAGCCATATCTGGCAAAGAAAACCGGGATAGCCAGCAGAAAAAGAGCTTCCGATACCTGACCGATTGCCATTTTGCCCGTTGGGTTTGAAACTTTGATGTCTGCAAGAAAAACTCCTGCATTTTGATAATAAAATGCGAGCGGGATACATATCAGGATAGAGGCGATAAAAAACACAGCGAAGTTTTTGTCCTTTAATAACCGCAGTGCGTCTAAGCCAAGGATATCGTTAATACTGATCTTTTCCCCTTTGGCCACTTTTGGAGGTGTTGCAGGAAGTGTGAAACTAAACAAGCCAAGTACCAAAGATGTGATACCTGCCATAAGGAAGGTATTTTTCAGCATTCCTGAAGAAATTCCTTCCGGTGAATCCCAGTGAAACACGAAACTGATCAGCAAGCCAGCTACTATCCAGCCTATGGTTCCAAATACCCTGATATTAGAGAATTCCTTTTCGGGATCTTTCATCTGGTTAAATGAAACGGAGTTGACCAATGCGAGTGTCGGCATGAAAAGAATCATATAGCCCAGTACATATGGATAAAATGCGGTTATGTCAGCTGCATTATACATCTGATACATCAAAATTGCACCAATGATATGCAGTATACCCAGGATCTTTTCGGCATTGAAATACCTGTCGGCTATTAGTCCTATGATGAATGGAGCAATGATCGCGCCCCATGATTGCGTTGAAAAAACGGAGCCTGTTTCGGCACCCGAAGCTTTTAGGTTACTTCCCAGGAAGGTACCAAGTGTAACAAACCATGCGCCCCAGATAAAAAATTCCAGGAACATCATTACTGA
>DATFQH010000078.1:0-17655 GCA_035264385.1 Pedobacter sp. | reverse complement strand
CCGATTGATCATTTCGTGGTTTTCATCTAATATCAGTACTTCTGCCTGTTTGAATTTGGCAAAGAATTTCTTTCCGATACCCGGCAGGTACATTTTATCGTACCGTCCAAATATAAATATACTTTTGATCTTATAGGAACTGAGTTGTTTGATGAGTTTATCTTCATCGGTTTCCAACAGCCGCAGGTAGGTGAAGCAAGCGTATAAAGCGAACCTGAGCTCTGGGGTACCTACCTCTTTGTGAAGGATATCGCGACCGGTGCTATCGATAAACCTGAGCCACTTGAATAAACTGATGATCTTTATCATGGCTTTTTCACTCAGCATGAGTTTTTCAAGGAGTTTGTTTCCTGCTTTGTTTTTACCGAAAAAACGGATCAGATTTCCGGGATTGATGGAAGAGGGTGCTGCGACAATATATTCGTTGATCAGTTCCGGAAGTTCTTCTGCAATAGCGGTTGCATAATGTGAACCCATGGAGTAACCCATCACTGAAAAGCAACTGATCTTTTCATGCGTGCAAAAGGCCTTAACCATGATTGCCAGTTCTTTTTTAAGCAATCCCTTTTTTACCGTGGCCAGACTCTGGTCTTTCAATAATGTCTCCTTGTGGAAAAACAGATCAAAGCCCCAGAATGTGTATTGATGCCCGAGCTCTGCCGCCAGCAGTTTGAACTGTTTTCCGTGCATTCCAAATCCATGAAAACACAGCATGTGCTTCGGACCGTTGCCAAATTTGTAATAGTGCAGTTTGACAAACTGATTTTCAAAGAAATGTTCCGTCATGGCAGTTCAGCAATGGCGATAGCCCAGGCATAATCGCCATCGTGTGACAGCGTGAGGCTGACCCGGAAAGGATTTGCAGGGTTGTGGTGAAACACGACATGGGGGCGGCCGCCGATCTTTTCCCTAATGATCTCTATCTTCAGCCAGGACATGGCCATAGGGTCGATCTGTTTGACCGCTTTATAAACGGCTTCCTTTGCTGCCCATGTAGAGGCATAACGAAGTAATGAGTCTTCAAAACGGTCGCAGTAAGCAATTTCTGCATCGGTATAGGCTTTGCTTTTGAACATGGGATTCAGTGAAAGTTTAAAATCAGGAATAAATACCAGATCATTGCCCACGGCGAATTTCTGACCGGCATTCCACTCTTCTAGTGATTTTAACAATTCGTTATTCATCAATTGAGACCCCCATGATGTTAAAACCTCCGTCTACAAAGTGGATGTTACCGGTTACCTTTTTTGAAAGGTCTGAGAAGTAATATAAGGCGGCGTTGCCAACATCTCCTGCATCGATATTACCCAGTGGAGCGGTTACTTTACCCAGCTTCCGAAGTGTCCGCACACCGTTGATCCCTCCTGCTGACGTAGTCATGACCAGACCGGCCGAAAGCGCATTTACCCGTATTTTTTTAGCACGGAAATGACTGGCCAGGTAAAGGACAATGTTTTCCAGAGCCGCTTTGTTCACCGACATTCCTGCGTATCCGGGGAATACCCTTTGAGAAGCATTGTACGTAAGTGTTAGTATGGAAGCATTGTCTGCAAAAAATGGTTCTGCAACTCTTGCGACCCTTAGCAAAGAATAAGCGCTGATGTTGAAGGAATCCATAAAGTCTTCAAAAGGGATGTTCAGGTAGCTGGGTGCCGGAATGTCACTACCCGGAATGCTGTAACACATGACCTGCTGATTGCCGAATGCAACTCCATGAAGGATATAGTCAATAGGGCCCAGTTCGTTGTGTATGTGTTGTATAAATGCGGTGATCTGTTCTTCATCCCTGACGTCGACGTGCATGGCGAATGTTTGAGGGACACCCAGCTCATCCAGCAGTTGCAGTACATTGAGTTTGGTGTCGTCCATGTAGCTCAGCGCAATCTTACATCCTGACTGGTGGAGTTTAATGGCAATATCATATGCGATGGAGCTGTCATTTCTGACTCCGAAAATAACAGCTACTTTATTCTTATTGTCAATCATGCTACTGGTGTTTTGAAATGGACATCGCGCTGTTGGTGCCGCCAAAACCATAGTTTAAACAAACGATCTGGTTGATGTTCTTAGGTACGGTGTCTGGTGAGATGAGATGTCTGTATGCTGCAAGCGGCTTTTCAGGGCCGGCCCATTCCGGGGTCTTTTGAAAGGATTCCAGTTCAGGATTCAATACGTCGGAATTCAGACAAGGCAGGACCTGCTGTTTCTCGAGCATCAGTATAGCGGTTATGAGTTCTACCGCGCCCGCTGCGCCCAGCATATGGCCGAATTGTGATTTCGGGGCAGCAATCTGATAACCATCTTCGCCCATGATGTCTACTACACTGAGCAGTTCAATGGCATCGCCGACAGGGGTTGAAGTTCCATGTACCTTTACTACATCTGGTTTGATCTGCAGATCGCCGATGAGTCCTTTCCACAGTCTTTTCTGACCGGAAAATGATGGGAAGAACATATTACCTGCACCATCTGAATTGTTGTGATAGTTGTCAATCACAGCCAGGATGTTGGCGCCTCTGGCTTTGGCCATTTCGTATTCTTCCAATGCTACGATTCCGCATCCAAATGAACAGACGAAGCCATTTCTGCTGGTGTCAAAGGGGCGCGAGCTTTCGGCAGCGGCAAAACCTTTGCTGAGTACCTGCATAGCGTCAAAGCCAATAAATGTCTCCAAAGAGGTTCCTTCCACTCCGCCGGCTACGATACGGTCCTGAATGCCAAACCTGATTAGCCGGTAGGCGTAGCCAATATTGCCAAGGCCTGTTGCGCAGGCGGAGCCGATCGCTTCGCAAACGCCCTGATTTTTGATGAGACAGGAAACATTGGCTGCGTCGCGGTACACCATTGCCCTATCTACACTATGTGAGCCGACAATCCTTGTCTTACGTTTAAGTTCAAAGAAATTATGCCAGGCGGTTCTTAGGATCACATGACCTGCGCCGCCCGAACCGATCACGACTCCTGTTTGTTCTGATTCTGTCTCGGTAGTTGTCCACCCGGCCATTTTGATAGCCTCCTGTGATCCGATCATTGACCAGATGCTACCTATGTCGGCTGTCGATAAGTTGCCGTCGGGAATTCTGCCGAGGTGATCAATATAGGTTTCCGGATATCCTGTGGCAAGGGTAGAATAGATAGCTTCGAGGCCCATTTCGGCTTCTGTGATATAGCCGGAAACTGTAGACCGGATATTTTTTCCATGTATCAGGGCTGCATCCCAATCCCTGATCAGGCTTTCGCCAGCAAACAGTTTTTGTTTGAATTCTTCCAGGTCTTTACAGTTGGGGAATGCCCCGCCCATGCCTACGATCGCTACTTTTCTTCCTTCTGGAGCCATGCTATGCGCTTTCCTTAGTTCTGATGATCAGGTCGACAATATCTTTTACAGTTGATCCCAGATCGTCGATATCATCGTCTTCGAACTCTACATCGAACTTTTGTTCTGCTTTTGCAGCAATATTGATCATTTCGGTTGATGGGGTCTTTAGATCTGCGATAAAGTCGGTTTCTTCAGTTATGTTTGCCAGTTTTTCCTGATCAATAGTTCGTACAGTCTTTAAGATCTCTACTAAGCCGGCTATAATTTCTTGTCTTTCCATATTTTTTATTTTACTAATTTATCTCTTTTCATTCCTTTTCCGGTCACTTCGAAGAGTTCAGCGATCAGGGTAAAGTCTTCACTCAGTTCATAGTTGAGAAACTGCTCTTTGGTATAGTTGCTAAAGTAGGTATCGAGATCCAGACCTTTAGGTACTTTGTAAATTCTTCCGTCGCAGGTCATTTGCCTGAATTTGTAGAATGTGATCTTTCCCATGCTAATGAACACATCGCCTTCTTCAAGGTAACTTCTGAAATTGACCTGTCCGATACTGATGAACAATGGGATGAAATTGGCTTTGAGATATTCGGGATCACATTTCTGTTTGATGCATTCTAAAAAACCACTGCAGGATACGATGGTGGCTTGTGCAAAAGCTTCGATCTGGTCTACTCCCCTGAATACACCGAAATGATCCTCTACGTCCCTGGCATTGGGGGAGTAGCTGGCAATGATCCCGGTATCGGGCAGGTGCCAGTGGTAGGCATTCAGGAGTGTTTTTTTCGGCCCGTGGATGAGTAAGCCTGCCGGCGATATTCCTATAAGATTATTCATATTTCTATCTCAATCAGGCGAGGCCTCCGTTAATGTGAATATTTGTTCCGTTAATATAGGCGGATTGCTCCGATAACAGGAAAGAGATCAGGTCTGCGATGTCTTCTGTTTTGCCAAATCTTTTTGACGGAATCATTTTTAAATACTTTTCCTTTTCTTTTTCTGGTAGCTTATCGGTCATGTCAGTTTCGATAAATCCTGGAGAGATACTGAGTACCCGGATGTTGTGCTCTTCATTTAAGGCTGCGGCTTCTTGTGCCAGCGATTTCGAGAGTGCAACAAGGCCTGCTTTTGTCGCTGCATACACAGCCTGAAAAGCATTTCCTGTTTCTCCTACAACAGAACTGACATTGATGATTACTCCCTCTTTGTTCAGACTGAAAATCTTCATTGCAGTTTTACAAATCAAAATGGGCGCCCTCAGGTTAACGTTGAGCATGGTGTCTATGGCCTTTTCGGGTTGAAAGATCAGTGAGTTATCGAGGGTGACGCCTGCATTGTTTATGACTCCGTAAAGCGTATTGCCATGGTCTTTTTTCAATTGTTTGCAAAAACTGGCAACTTGTTCGGGATTTGAGAGGTCGGCACAGAGAATATGACTGTTCGGAAGGGGAGTAGTGAAGCTATCTTCACGGGATGCATGAAGGATCAATTCGTACTGTGACGAAAGTTTCTTAGATATCGCTAAACCAAGGCCTCTGCTAGCTCCGGTTATTAATATCTTTTTAGTTGTCATGTAGAGTTTTAATTTAAGCTATAACTTAATGGTTAAATATGCTCTTTTTTTTTAAATTATGGGATAACGATTTCTAAATAGCGCCTTTGGTAGCTTCAAATTCGGCATCGATGGCCAGTGCGGCCTTATTTTTTGACGCGGCGACTGCAAGGACATCACAGCGTTCATTTTCAGGGTGGTTATTGTGGCCTTTTATCCATACAAAATTTACAGTGTGCTGTCTGTATATGTTTAGAAACTGCATCCAGAGGTCTTTGTTTTTTTTGCCTTTAAAACCGGTTTTCAACCAGCCGAACACCCATTTTTTTTCAACAGAGTCGATTACGTATTTTGAATCTGAAAATACAGTGACTTGCTGGCCTGGCGATTTTAATGCATTTAATCCAACGATTACGGCCAGCAACTCCATACGGTTATTGGTTGTAAGTCTGAAGCCGGCACTGATTTCCTTGTAGTGCGCGCCGGATCTCAGAATCACTCCATAACCACCCGGACCGGGATTTCCACTTGCTGCGCCATCAGTATAAATTTCGATCATACAATAGCAAATCTAGCTTTTTATGCGTTAAAACCAATCTGCAGAACTTATTTTGTAGTTCTTTGGAAATTAAATAGGTTGAGGTATAAATGGTTAAAAGAAATAGATTGAGCAATTTTTAAATTTATTTGAATAAAATGTTTTAAATTGTACTTTTGTAGCGTTGAAAAACACGGTGGTTGTAGCTCAGTTGGTTAGAGTATTGGTTTGTGGTGCCGAGGGTCGTGGGTTCGAGCCCCATCAGCCACCCTTTATGGGACAAAGACTTTTTATTAAGTTTTTGTCCTTTTTTTTGTCTTGTAATTCTTTGTTTTTCAGATATATTAACTCCGCCGCTCTGTTGAGTTTCAGAGTTCGACAGGCGTCCTCGGTATAAGTGATTTTATCTGGGAACAAAGTACCTGCTAGGTATCTTTTAGCCTCTATTGTAGCAATGATTGGAGGTAGGTTATAAGAGTTAGCCCCTAAGATAATTCCTACTACCAACTAAGTCGGTCTATTACAAAAAAAGCTTTGAATACCAGGTTGCTTTATCAAATACGGTTGTCCAGGAACGTTCACGGTCACGGCCCAATAAGCCAGATTTTGCATAGGTCTGAACAGAAATAGAATTGCCATCATTGCTCAACTTCCAAACCTCTGTTACGTAAACCAATTCTTGTTTCTGAGCAATGGTTAAGCGTACAGTCGTATTCACAGTCATGGTTTGACCATCAGCTGACCACTTTACGGTAAATTTCTTTCCGAATCCCGGGGCACGATCAATTTCTGTCGCTTTACCGTCAAAGGCCAGTTTCTCCTTGCTTTTAGCCGGACCTGAGTTAGGAGATGGATCCGATACTTCTATACTTATAAAATTTGCCTGCTGCGCTATTTTCATCGTTTTATAAAGCATACGATCACCCTCGCTATATGTGCAAACAATATTTCCGCCCATACTTATCGATTCTTTAGATTTCCATTCGCCGGAAAAGTCAGCGCGATGAATGCTCTTTTTTTGCTGAGCCAGCACAGGAAAATAAATTAGTCCAACCAATATGGTGGCCAGACCATACCAAACATTTTTTTTATTTTTCATTTTATTAAAATTGATTCAGCAAATCTATCCTGACATCCTTAGCCTGAAGAATTTGTATTGTAAATTAAAATGTAAACTTTGTAAATAAAATGTTGACACTCTGTACTATCGTCTCAGCTGTCACTTTTTTTTGAGGGGATTAATTGCAGATTACTTTTAAGAAGTACTTCGCAAATCTCAAAAAGAGTTTTTAGGGCGAATGGAAATAAATTTTTTGATTGAAAAATACCTATAAGGGACCTTTGAAAAGTTCTCTGCTAGGTATACAACTGATTGAAGTTAAGTTGCGGGTCTGCTTTTTTGTGCCGTTGAATACACTTATTGATTGCAACATGTGTAGTTAAGCCTTGAGCTGCTGAAAATATGCGTTAGTGTCTTCTACAATTGATCTCATCAACTCTGCAGCTTTGGTATGTTTCAGTATGGGAGCTATCTGGCCACCCCAAAAAAATATCATATCCCATTTTTCCTGTTCGATAGCTGCTTTGCGAAGCGCCGACATGAACTGTGTTTGAAAAGGGAAAGGCAGGAAATCCTTTTCCTTGGTGATGACATCTTTTGCAATACGGTTCGTAATTCCCCTTCCTAGTCTACCTGTAAATGCCCGCGACAATGCAGTGTAATTTGAAGCAGGTGAAAACAACATTTGTTTATGTATTGCTGTTGCATTTGACTCATCGGTAGCCAGAAAAGCTGTGCCGATCTGTACCGCATCAGCGCCGAGTGCAAGGGCTCCTGCAACGCCTTTACCGTTGGCTATACCGCCTGCGGCAATGACAGGTGTTTTGATTTTTTCTTTGAGCAACTGAATCAGGACAAACGTTCCGGTGGTCGATGATTCTGCCGGTGACAGAAATGATGGCCGATGCCCTCCGCCCTCAAATCCCGAGGCAATAACTAAATCGACTCCTGCATCTTCCAAAGCAATGGCCTCGTCTAATGTAGTCGCAGCGCCTACAGTGACTATACCGAGCCTTCTGCATTGCTCCAAAATGTCTGCAGAAGGAATACCAAACATAAAACTGAAAACCGGCGGCTTTTGATGCAGGATCACTTCAATCTGATTTTCGAAGCGGGTTTTGAAGGGCGCGGGCTTTTCCGGCAAGGCGATGCCCAGCTCCTCAAAATACGGTTTGAACAGCTTACTGGAACGGTTGAAATGCTCGTCTGAAACAACGCCATCAATCGCGTCAACATCTGATACCCAAAGGTTGATGTTGTATGGTTTGTTAGTTGCGGCCTTTATCTGCCGGTCTACCTCGCTGATTTCCTGCGGGCTCAACGTATATGCACCAAAACCCCCTAGCCCTCCCGAGTTTGAAACAGTTGACACCAACTGAACAGATGAAAGATTGCCGCCGAACGGCCCCTGGAGAATTGGGTATTGTATGCCTAATGTTTTGGATGCCTTAGTTTTATACCACATAATTCTATTATTTTAATTGTTAAATTACATTAGTTAGCATTTTATTGACAATAAGCCACTGCTTATCGAGTTTATGAAAAGAAAGGAATTCATGGTAATTAAAATCATACATTTTAACATGTAATTTAACGACGGCTATACTATTAATCACATCAATAGATATAATCGTCCCATTAAAGGGCTTACCAGAATCCTTCACACTTTGGCGGTTTTTGACACCATCAAGGTATTGATCGAGTGTTTTGAAATATGGTACACCATTCACATCGCCCAATACAAGTGCATGGGCGTCATAAACCTTAACGAGTTTTTTAATATCGCCCGTATATATGCCATCAAGGTAATTGTCTAATGCCAGGGTGATCGCTGCTAAATCCTGTTTGGTATTCTCCATTTTGTTTTGATTTTGTGCTTTTGATGCCTGTACATGCTGGACATTAAAGCTATTAATAAAAATCTTTTCAGTAATGTAGGTTGCGGCCTGCTGCCAATCCCCCATCGACATTGATGATTGCGCCTGTAATGAAGTTATTCTTTGCAACCGTATAAATCATCTCTGCCACATTCTGCGCTTCTCCCACGCGGTTCAACAAGTGCAGATGAGCCGCTTCATCAGCCTTATCGCCATGCATAGGTGTCCGGATTGTTCCTGGCGCTATCGTATTTACCCGGATATTATCTTTGCCAAATTCGGCAGCCAGTTGTATGGTAAGTGCATGGACCGCACCTTTCGACGCCATTTGCGCTGTAATTGGTACTCCGCTAAGGCCGTGGTTGACCAATGGAGTGCCAATATTTATGATCACACCGTCATGCTGCTTTAGCATTTGTGGTATAACTGCCTGAGTCGTGAAGTATGTACCCTTAAGGTTTGTATTCAAAAAACGATCAAGATATTCTTCATCTACCTGCAGAAATGGTTTGGTTTCAAAAATACCTGCGTTATTCACAAGTACGTCTGCGGACCCGAACTTTTCGACAGCAATTGCAACAAGTTTTTCACCTGTTTTTCTATCGCTTACATCACCAGCAAACATCGCCAGGTTTTCACCCGCTCCCAGTTCTCTGTAAACTTCTTCCAGTTTTTTTGCTGTTGATGAATTGATTACTACATTATCGCCCTTGTTAAGAAAGAGCCGCGCTACTTCCTTACCGATGCCAGAAGACGCACCGGTAACTATTATTGTTAATTTTTCCATGACATCATTTTTTATCAGCGGTAATTCCTTTTTCTCTCAACATTGAGACTTGTTCTCCAGCAAATCCCCAATCGTCCAGATCGATTTCCTGTATGACAATATGTGTTAATTGGGGATCTTTATTCAATACATCGGTTATGAGTTCGGTTACCCCCTGTATCAGTTTTTGTTTTTGTTCCCTGGTTACCCCTTCGCGGGTTAACTCTATTTTTACGTATGGCATGATTTTGATTATTTAAGCCGTATTGCTCATTAAGCAATTTTAGCAGTTAGTGTTACGTTCAGATCAAATTCGTTGTAGATGAGTGTATCGCCAAGATTTTGAAAGAAGTTGCCCGAGCGAAATTTCATTTCGTATTTTGTACGGTCAACTAACAGAAGGCCAGTCGCTTTCAATACGTCATTTGTGACATGCAAATCAACGTCAAAACCAATCGGGTGCGTAATGCCCTTAATGGTTAGATTGCCGGCAACATAATTGCCTGTGACTGAAGTTATCTCCAGAGTTGCTTCCGGATATTTCTCTGAAGAGAAAAAGTCATCTGAAGCCAGGTGACCATAGAATTGGTTGTTCAGGATGTCGTCGGTAACGTCAAGTATTTTGATTGAGGTAGTATCGATTACAAATTTGCCACCGCTGAGTTTTTCGTCGGTTAAAATAACTTCACCTTCCTTTATGCCTATTGTACCATTGTGCGCACCTGTGACTTTTCTTCCAACCCAATCAATTTTGCTTTGAGTCTTTACGATCTCGAATTTTTGCTTTTTCATTTTCTTTTTTTTAATGACACAACAAATTTCGGCAGCAAATCTCAGATGGGAGGTTGACCTACATCACATTAATTGAGTATTTGATTTATGTGACGTAGGTCACTTGTCCCGATTGATGTTGTAAGTTGGTAACGACATTAGATCGCAAAGAACGACAGGCACTGTGTTGAATCTAAGGGTTGTATAGCCGGCTGAGTGTTTCTCTCGAAACACCAAGGTAAGCGGCAATGAGATTTTTAGGAACGATATTATATAGCTCGGGGTATTGTTTCAACAGTTCCTCATATCGATACTTTACGTTATTATTCATGACCGACAGCAAGCGATTTTGAGCGGCGACATATCCCTTGTTGGTTCGTAACCGAAAAAATCGTTCTACATTTTTAATGTTTTCACAAAGCTGCTCTCTATCTTCGTTAGTGAGACATAAAACTTGCGCGTCCGCGATGCAATCTATATTGATCGTAGCAGGGCTTTCGCTGTACAATGCTTTATAATCGGAAGCCCACCAGGTTGGCATGGCAAATTGGAGAATGAACATTTTCAGGTCATCATTAACATAGAATGATTTCAGACATCCTGATATGACAAAGTATTCGCAATTAACCTTGTCACCGGCAGTAATGATAGCTTGTCCTTTTTTGAAGCTGAGATGCTGAAAGTGAGAAAAGAAATCGTCAAAATTCTCGTCAGTTAAAGTGGTTAATTTGGCAACATGTGCCTGAAGCGTTTCTTTTGCATCCATATTATCTGACTGATCTTAACATGTTAAAGATAATTATTTTTAGATTTCTTCGATTTGAGTGTTGGAAATAATTTAAGGATTTGACGTCTTTTACATTCAGCATTTTTGAGCAATTTATTATCTGATATTGTCATCCCTGGTAGGCTTGCCTGGATGATGCTTGTTTTGCTTACTTCCACTTTAAAATATTAAATTTATGCCCGTCAGGATCGGTAAATGCACAGCCGAACATGCCTTGGAAGCTTTCTGGTGGGCTAAACACGTGGCCACCGGCGTCCTTTACTTTTGTCGCCCAGTCGTTAACCTCTGCCTCTGTTTCTGCCGAAATAGAAAATATGACTTCGTTGCCTTTGCTCAAATCGGCCAGATCTCCCTTCATCCCTTTTTTTAAACTGTCCTCTTTAAAAAAGTGGATTATAAAATCGTCATCCCCGAATAAAAAGCTGGTTAATTCATCGCTCTTTTGTCCGGGTGTTTCTTTAAAGCCCAGCCTGGTATAAAATTCCTCAGTTCGCTTTACGTTTTTAACCCCTAAATTGGCCCATATCTGTACTTTCATGTTAAAATGTATTTGATGTGTTGATTATAAATTTAAACTGCCTCGTAATTTAATAACACCGTTCCGCTTTTAAATGATTTTGTATCGATTAGTTTTAGCATTAGCCGGCGCTGTATATCTTTAAAAATAGCGATTCCATTGCCAATAGCTACAGGGTCTATCATTATCTGCTACCTGTCTATTAAGCCTGCCCCGGCAAGTTGGGTGAAAACGTCAACTTAAGCCTATGTTTTATCCACATGCTTATCATAATTTGAAATAACCCCTGAGCTGCAGTCTTTTGCTAAGTAGTGGAAAACCTTTTTTTCCGGAAAAAGGATAGTTGTATAACACTCAGTTTGCTGGAATCTAAACTTATGATTCTGGTTTGGTACTACTATGTATGATATTGGTAAAAATAATTAATTAGTTTAGGTGATATTTATTCTTAATCTCTCACATAGTATAAAAGCCAATTGAAAATGACACCAATTTTAATGCTGGACAAGCAGGGGAAGGATAGGGAAGAAATGTTTCTGAATCTTTACCTCGAATCTTTTCCTGGTGTAGTAAGATATATCAGCAGGATGGGGGGGACATTTGAGGAAGCAAGGGATGTGTTTCAAGACGCACTGGTCGTGTACTATGAGAAGGTACAGTTGCAAGGCAAGGTATTAACTTCTGGTCGGGAAGCTTACCTTTTTGGAATTGCCAGGTATCTATGGAATAAAAAATATCATAAAAATCGTTTGTTTGAGCAGCTGCCGGGTGATTATGAAAAAGTAACAGACGCTGCGGATTCGTCTTCCCAGGAGATATCATCTCATCGGCTACTCCAGTTGCTTTCTGATGCGGGTGAGAAATGTATGCAACTTTTAAGTGCATTTTACTATGAAAAAATGGACATGGATGCACTTGCAAAACGATTTGGTTTTTCCGGACCGAGATCGGCTACAGTCCAAAAATTCAAATGCCTTGAAAAAGTTAAGAAAACCGTTAAGGAAAAATCATTGAAATATGAAGACATCCTGGAATGAACTCCGAAGAATAGATGATTACTTTTTAAACAAACTCAGTGCAGAAGATAAATTAGTGTTTGATGCTGAGGTTATTCTGCAACCTGGTATGGCCCAAGATGTAAGGATGCAGCGAAAGACTTATACCTTGGTCCATGAGTATGGACGTAAACAACTTAGAAAGGAAATAGAAGGTGTTCATGATACTTTATTCAATACAAAAAGATATCAATCCTTCCGACAAAAAATACTTAACTTTTTTAATAAGTAATCCAAAATAGACCTCAAATTTATTAAGCTCAAAAATGGTATGGGCAGAACTATGCCCAATTATTAACCTAATATCACAAATATGAAGACCAGTGAATTCCGTCATTATGCAATAAAGCATCATAGAATCAGCAGTACTTATGTTGATCGTTATATCTCCAGGTCATCGGTTTACATCGGGCCTAAAGCGATGACGCCTTATATTATGGAAGAACGGCAGCTAAATGTCGCACAGATGGATGTGTTTTCACGTTTGATGATGGATAGGATCATATTTTTGGGCGAGGCGGTAGATGAGAGGAATGCCAATGTAATCCAGGCTCAATTGCTTTTTTTGCAATCTGTAGACGCAGATAAAGATATCCAATTGTATGTCAACTCTCCGGGTGGGTCAGTTTATGCTGGATTGGGCATTTATGATACCATGCAATATATTTCTCCTGATGTCGCAACTATTTGTACCGGTATTGCGCTTTCCATGGGCTCCGTGCTGCTTTGTGCGGGCGCGGAAGGCAAACGATCAGCACTTAAGCATTCCAGGGTAATGATTCACCAAACTTCCGGGGGGACTCAGGGTACAGCCACCGATATGGACATTAGCATTCGGGAAGTGCTTAAGATCCAGAAGGAATTGTACCAGATCATTGCAAAGCACAGCAGCCAGAAATACGATAAGATCAATGAACTTTCCGCACGTGATTACTGGATGACGGCTGCGGAAGCTAAAGAATTTGGTATGATCGATGAAATACTGGGTTGAAAAATTAACCATATAACCGTTGTACTTTTTCGATATAATAGCTGCTGCGTTTGGTCTTTCCTGTGTTTTTTCTGATTACTGTTTTTCCCGATTTTCTGTTGGTCTTTTGTTCGTATACTTCAAAATGTCTGGATAGCTCATTGTTTTGCTTCCATTTTAAAAAATCAAAACTATAGTTCCTGCATTCACGGACTATTGCTTTTAGCTTCGCATCCGGAATATTTTTTACCAGACTTTCCGGATGCACCCTGCATCTGTATAATACTTCATTCTTGATGATATTGCCCACACCGCTAAAGATCTGCTGATCTAAAAGGACATCGCTGATCATTGTGCTTTCATTTGCTCTGAGCTTCTTTAAAGCCTTTGCCGGCTTCCATTGATTGCCCATCACATCGGCCTCCCAATCGTAAATTTCATCAAGAGGTGTATTAAGTTGTTTCACTGTACATACATAGAAATAGACAGTATCGTCATTAAAATGCAATGCAATTTTAGGATTTACTTTTTTAGGCTCATGTAACTGGTAACTGCCGAAGAGTCCAAAATGAATGCGGATAGTGAAATCAGTAAAGCAGATTAAAAAATGCTTGCCCCAGGATTTAAAATCAATGATCTTTTTATGTGTTATGGCGTCCATGTCCAGTTCGGCATAACCTGAGGCCTCAGAGACGATTTTATTTTTCAGGTGGGCAACTTTTTCTTTTAGAATTACTATAGAAGGTCCTTCAGGCATAACATGTTTATGAAAGAACAATTAAAACTTTTCTTAGTTTGCCACTCGAAATTGAAAGTTTAACTTTTAATTTGAATCAGGTACTTAGACTGGAAAATGCCTTATAGCGGATAGGCTAATTCTCTTTTGGTCTCATTAATTACAAAATGACTGGTGTAAGCTTTTACATTGGTCATTTTTGATAATTTATTTATCAGGAAGTCTTTGTAAGCCACCATGTCTTGTACCACAACCTTAAGTACATAGTCTACCTGTCCTGTAGTGTGATAACATTCCATTAACTCGGCATGGACACCTATTTCCTTGTGAAAATCACTTAGCGCTTCGCTATGGTGGTCGTTAAGCTGAACATTGATAAAAACAACCATCAGGTCTCCGAATTTTTCTCTGTCTATAAGCATAATGCTTCCTTTAAGATAGCCCAGGGTCTTGAGCTTATTAAAGCGTGAAAATATAGTTGATGGTCGCCGACGGAGTTTGTAGGCAATTTCTTTACTGGTTAGCCTTGCATCTGCTGCAAAAGGCCGATGATATCGCGATCTGTTTGATCCAAAGTATTGGTGCTCATATAACCATTGGTCACTGTTAAGTAAAAGAAGTAATAATTTATTTCGGTCCTATAATACAGACAGGGGATGAGCGTCTGTGTTACAAATAGATGCTATTATTTTGAGAATGCCAAATGATTTGAAATAAAATTTCATGTTGAAGAGAATAGTCGAGATAAACAGAATTAAATTCTGTAATGATGCAGTCGTGGCTTGGCGTGACTAACTTTTAGCATTTCTTTTAATAAGAAATTAGGCCGTGGAAAAATGAGCTGCCTTAAACTGCTTTACATACAACTGAAGATTTGCGCTCAAATTCCTTTTATTATTTTTGAGTCTTTCCTTAACCACGTTAACAGGAAGATTCAGGCATTCGGCAATTTCATCATATTTATATCCTTCGAAATACTTAATAAAAACGGGACAGCAAGTCGTATGGGGTGGCGTGTTTTCTGTTGTCTGATCGCAGGGGGATGTTTTGTACATAACGGGGAATGATAATGTTAATCATGACCTAACTTGTTAGAATTTAGCAAATAACATACCAATTAACCATTTTTATGGCCTAACACCTACCTTTTTGACGAATATATTTCTATTTTAAAGGCATTTTGCGGATTAATAATAGTTATTTGATCAAAGTCTTCAGCAGTAATTCCTTCTTGTATTAGCGCAGGTTTTAATCGGATAAATATAGATGTATATGATACTCCCTTTTTAAATGCTTCAAAACCGGTATTTGCGATTACGGCAAATCCATCATCATGCGAGATGAGGATTTTATTGAGGAATCCTGCCTCCTTCAATGATTTTATGTATCTGCAATACTTTACAATGGTAGTTTCATCGTCGCTAAAGCCATCCAGACTTATCCAGCAACCTTTACGTGCCAATTCCAAATGGTATGTCCCTGTCTCATCATTTTGTGCATGCACCCATATCATAGCGGCCGGATTTACACCCTCAAGTTCAAGTAATTTTACTTCTTCATTTGCTGCTTCACCATTTCCGGTGTGTATGGCAATCTTGAGTCCACTTTTTAAGTGTGTTCTTGCCGCAGCGATTATTAGTTTTTTTTCCAGCGGTTTTAAGGGAGCATTACCTACACCGAGCTTAATGAAGCCAGGTTTAATGCCGGTATTTTCTATGCCCATGTTCCATTCTTTAAGCCATCTGGATGTAAGCTGATCTATATTTTCATGATAGGCATGGGCTGGAATGTACTTGAAGTCGACTGCTGCATAATATCCGGTATTGGTAATTATGTTCAGTCCGCTTGCCTCCGAAAGTCTTTTCAGTAACAATACATCACGGCCAATATAAGAAGGTGTACACTCGGCCAGCGTTTTTACGCCATTTGATTTGAGTTCTATAAGATAGGGCAGCAGGAAGTTAAATGCAGTATCCCGGTTGTATTGAGGCTGTACTACTTTTTCGGCTCCTGTGAAATCGGTAAAAGTATGTTCGTGAGGTAGAAAAATGCCAGTATCATCTGCATCCAGTTTGCCTTTCACTGTCATAATATAGCCTTTTAGGGGTAGCTGAGGGTAGCGTAGTGCTGAAATCGCTTTTTGCGGTAAAAGGCAGTAAGCCCCCCCTAAAAATGATAAAGAAATGAATCGGCGGCGATTGAACATAGCAAAATTGATTGGTCGATATGTTAAATGTAGCCAATTTCGCTGTAAATTTTCTCTCAAGACTTCTTATATTGTGAGCTGTTCTAGGTCGGCTTCCTGAATAATTATCAAAGGAAAATGCCTGATTAACCCAACAAACACCAATGAAATTCAGAAATATTCTTCAAGTCCTTTTAATGTGTTTTTCACTAAATCTCAATGCGCAGGACAGACAAAACCCCTATAAAGAACTTCCATTGGGTGCCATCAAGCCACAAGGCTGGCTCAGAGAAATGCTAATCCGTCAGAAGAATGGGGCAACCGGTAACCTGGATAAGCTATATCCACTAGTGATGAACCCGCGTAATGGATGGCTTGGAGGCGATGGCGATCAATGGGAACGCGGGCCTTACTGGATAGATGGATTGCTGCCGTTGGCATATATTCTGCAAGATAAAGTACTCATAGCCAAGGTAAAGCCATGGATAGAGTGGTCTATTAAAAGTCAGACTGCCGATGGTTATTTTGGACCTTCAAAAGATTACCCCGGTGAAGCTGGGATTCAAAGAGATAACAGTAGGGACTGGTGGCCAAAGATGGTTATGCTTAAGATTTTAAAGCAATACTATTCCGCTACAGGCGATAAAAGAGTGATCAGTTTAATGACAAATTATTTCAGGTATCAGCTGAGGGAGCTTCCGGAAAAACCGCTGGATCACTGGACTTTTTGGGCAAAGTATCGTGGAGGTGATAATCTAATGATTGTCTATTGGCTATATAATATTACCGGCGATAAATTCCTGCTCCAACTTGGTGATCTGCTGCATAAACAGACTTTTGATTTCACCAATGCCTTTTTAAATAGTGACATACTTAGCACAATGGGCAGTATCCATACGGTGAACCTGGCTCAGGGAATGAAAGAGCCAGTAATCTATTACCAGCATCACCCGGAACAGAAATACCTTAATGCCATGAACAGGGGCTTTGATGACATCAAAAAGTATAATGGCATGGCGCATGGGCTGTATGGTGGTGATGAGGCTTTGCATGGTAATAATCCGACACAGGGTTCGGAACTTTGCACCGCAGTGGAAATGATGTTTACTCTTGAAAGCGGCCTGGAGATTACCGGAGATGCTGCTTATGCAGACAGGCTTGAAAAAATTGCATTCAACGCCCTTCCTACACAGATATCTGATGACTTTCAGACGCACCAGTATTTTCAACAGGCCAACCAGGTGATGCTGAGCAGACAGATGCATAATTTTGGTGATAACCACGGGGGAACTGATCTATGTTTCGGGTTGCTTACAGGATATCCCTGCTGTGCTTCGAACATGCATCAAGGCTGGCCAAAGTTTACCCAGAATCTGTGGTATACGACTGCCGATAAGGGAATTGCGGCATTGATTTATTCGGCAAGTGAAGTTACAACCAAAGTGGCTGACGGAACAGAGGTTACATTTAAAGAAGAGACCAACTATCCCTTTGAAGAATCAGTGAGGTTTACCCTGAACACCAA
>DATFQH010000077.1:0-11897 GCA_035264385.1 Pedobacter sp. | reverse complement strand
GGTTTATCTGGCCGTGGCAGCTGTTTTACTGGTGGTTTTTATTGGCTTCCGCCCCACTAAAGCGGGTATCACTGATCTGCTCGGCTTGCAGTATCCGGATACTGAAAAATTATAGCGCTTGCTATTTTTCTATGTACCTTTGCTCCTGAATGGAATATAATGTTCACACTTTGCCTAATGGCATACGATTACTTCACGTACCTTCTGCATCGGCAATTTCTCATGCCTGTATCATTGTAAACAGCGGTTCCAGGGACGAGCAACAAGAACAGACGGGCCTGGCGCATTTTATAGAGCACCTGATCTTTAAGCGCACTGAAAAAAGAAATACCAGCCAGATCCTGAACAGGCTGGAAAGTGTTGGTGCAGACCTGAATGCTTATACGACTAAGGAATATACCTGCATCCATGCTTCGTTTTTAAACCCGTACCTGGACAGAACACTGGAGCTTTTTAATGATATCGTTTTTCATTCGACCTTTCCCGGGGACGAAATGGAAAAGGAAAAAGGTGTGATCCTGGATGAAATTGCTTCTTACCTTGATCAGCCGGAAGAGGCGATCTATGATGATTTTGAGGATCTGGTATTCGCGGGACATCCGCTGGGCAGAAACATTCTGGGGTCGACAGAAAGTGTAAGTTCAATTTCACAACAGGATATCCGGGAGTTTATAAAAGCGAATTACCACACGGACCGTATTGTGGTGGCAGTTCTGGGCAATTATTCCCTGAATAAGGCGGTAAAAATATTTTCGAGGTATTATTCGGAAATCGAACCTAACCTATCCCTTGCGACCCGGATAGCTCCTGAAAAGGCAAGGGTCGTGTCTGTTGTCCAAAATAAGCCTATTCAACAGGCGCATGCGGTATTGGGTGCACAGGCTTATTCTCTGCACCATCCTTACAAGACAGGCCTGCTGCTGCTGAATAATCTATTGGGCGGAACCGGAATGAGTTCTATACTTAATTTACAGATTCGCGAAAAATACGGAATCGCGTATACAATAGAGACCGGCTATAGCCCGCTCAGTGATACGGGGATTTTCACTTTGTATTTTGGCACCGATAAGGAAAAGTTAGACAGGGCCTGGTCGCTGATCTTCAGGGAATTTAGAAAGATCAGGGAGAATCCTTTGACGGAATTACAGCTTCAAAAGGCTAAGAATAGGTTTATCGGACAGATTGCCCTTGGTGAGGAAAACCGGATCGGACTGATCATATCCATGGCGAAGAGTCTGATCGATTATGATAAAATTGATAGTCTTGAGGTTGTCTTTAATAAAATTCAGGCGGTAACTACCGCTGACATGGCCGCTATCGCCGGAGAAATATTGGACGAAAGTAATCTTAGTGCCCTAACTTTTTATCCTTTAGGGTAATATTTATACCTTTGCATCATGAAGTTACCCATTGTTGCGTACGGCGATCCGGTTTTAAAAAAAGTTTGCACTCCTATTGATGCGTCTTATCCTGCATTACAGGAGCTGATTGCCAATATGTTTGAGACCATGTACAATGCGCATGGTGTAGGTTTGGCTGCTCCTCAGATCGGACTGCCAATCAGACTTTTTATTGTGGATACCGGTGGTGGTGAAAAGGATACGGAAAGCTTCCGCAAGGTATTTATTAATGCGGAAATTCTGGAAGAGACCGGCGAGCCATGGGCTTTTAATGAGGGTTGTTTAAGTATTCCTGAAATCAGGGAGGATGTAATGCGCAAGCCGAATGTAAGGATCAGATTCTATGATGAAAACTGGGCGCTTCACGAAGAGGAAGTTACAGGTATGCCTGCCAGGGTGATTCAGCATGAATACGACCACATTGAGGGAACTTTATTTACTGATAAGCTTGGGTTGCTTCGCAAGAGGATGCTGAAGGGAAAGCTGGATGCGATTTCCAAGGGTAACATCCACGCAGACTACAAAATGCGTTTCCCGAATCAGAAAAGAAGACGTTAGGTATTTCTTTCTCTAGTTATCTGAGTTTTTACTTTTATCGCCTTTAAAGATCGATTGCATCAGTTTGCCCCATGCAAATGGATTCAACAGGGGATTGGTCTGAACCATGTTCTTGTTGAGGGCCCTGTCGTGGTTTAAGCGATAATTGATACTTTGAATCTCTCCTCCGTCTCTTGGAAGGGTTTGTATCATTCCGCTCAGATTATCCGGGGACAGATTTTTTAGAGCGATGAGGTAATCGTCATCTGCGATTTTCATGGCCATAAAATCTCTCGTAAATTCTTCTACGGTGGCCCATGGGTAGACGCGAATCGTTGGCAGGTTAATGATCTCTGACTTTAGCTTGATCATTGCCGTGTACTTGGTGTCTTCAATAACTGCCGGTATGGCCAGGATCAGATCCCTATATCCTACTGCTGAGTATTGAATGGTATCGCCCGGATGCGCGATAAATGAAAAGAAGCCTTTATAGTTCGCAGCATACTTTTGACCCTTGTTGGTCAGATTGGTAACGGTTACATAAGGCACCACATTGTTGCTGTCCACGTCGGTAATGATACCTGAAAACTGGATCAGTTTCTTATCTCCCGCTGTTTGCTGTGCAAATGCGGTGGATATAAAAAGAAGCAATATGGTGGTTAAGACGTACTTCATACTACAAACATAGCTGTATTTTAAACAAACAGCCTGTTAAATTGTGTTAAATGATTTATACTGATTCGGTTAGATTAACGGCTACAACGGATGTTATTTCTGGAACGGCTTTCATGATTGCTTGTTCAATTCCTGCTTTCATGGTCATAAAGCTCATTTTGCAGGATCCGCAGTTGCCCAATAATTTTAATTTAACTACCTTATCCTCTGTAATCTCATCTATTGCAACGTCTCCTCCGTCTGCTATCAAATAGGGACGGATGGTTTCTAATGCTTGCTCAACTTGTTCTGTTAAAGTCATTGGTTATCTTTTTTAAAATATAAAAATAGTAATTTTTTAGCAATTAGCAGTTTGCGCATTATTAATAGCAACCTGTTGGGCTACTTTACCGGCTATTTCTGAAAATGAAACGGCAAGTAAATGCGCCTTGTCTAGCGCAATCGGGGCTCCTTTGTCTCCAGCGTCGGAAATTTGCTGAACGATCGGGATTTCTCCGAGGAAGGGAACATTGAAGGTTTTCGCCAGTTCCTTGCCTCCGTCTTTTCCAAACAGGTAATACTTGTTTTGCGGCAGTTCTTCCGGTGTAAAGTATGCCATGTTTTCAATAACACCCAGCACCGGGATATTGATGCCAGCCATCCTGAACATGGCGAGGCCTTTGCGGGTGTCTGCCAATGCTACTTGCTGCGGAGTGGTTACGACTATTGCTCCTGATATCGGAAAGCTTTGTGTTATGGTGATATGAATGTCTCCTGTTCCGGGGGGAAGGTCTACGATCAGGTAGTCCAGTTCACCCCAGTCGGCATCATTGAATAGTTGCTTCACTGCATTTGAGGCCATTGGCCCGCGCCATGGCACTGGCTGATCGGGATCGGCAAAGAACCCTAGTGAAAGGATTTTTATTCCATATTTTTCGATAGGCAGGATAAGGGTCTTTCCGTCGGCAGTTTCTCTGGCACTTGGTTTGGCGCCTACCAGATCGAACATTGTAGGCACTGAAGGCCCATAAATATCTGCGTCGATAAGGCCAACTTTAGCGCCGTCGGCAGCCAGGGATACTGCCAGGTTGCTGGCTACAGTAGATTTACCCACACCTCCTTTTCCAGAGGACACGAGGATAATATTGCTGATGTCTTTCAGGTTGCCGGTATCGGCGGGCCTGGTGACTCTTGAAGTAACATTTATACTGACTTCTGCTTCCGGACTCACGAAATGTCTGATCGCGTTGGTACAGGCATTCTTGAGCATGTCTTTCATCGGACATGCGGGGGTGGTCAGTTCGAGGGTGAAGCTAACGCTGTTGTCCTGTATTTTGAGTTCCTTGATCATGTTCAGGGTTACCAGATCTTTTTTAAGATCCGGATCTTCAACATTTCGCAATGCGGCTAAAACTTGCTCCTGGCTAATTATCATTGTTCAAAATTAGCTAAAACTGTTTAAGCATTCACCTGCTCTGGCAAGAATATTGCAAAAGCCTGAATAACAGCACTTATATTGCTACAAACAAAACTGGACTTCAATTAGTTGACATTAGTGTTTTTAAGTGTAATTTTAACACGAAATAAACATTACCATTTATCGTTAGCAATTAATATCTATTTTACGGCATGCACCTTCCAAAAATAAACATCCCTAAAAAGTATGTAAAAACCGGCGCCTGGATTTTAGGGATTTTTGTCCTGACTTGCGTTATCCTTGGCAGTATCGCCTACAGTAAACGGCAAGCACTACTACAAAAAATGATGGCAAAGGCCATTTCAAAAGCTGATAGGGATTTTGGTCTGAAGATAAATATCGGAGAAGCGGGGTTTAGCGGCCTGAGTACGGTAAGCATGAAAAATATTTCTGTTGTGCCGAATGACCGGGATACGCTGACCAGCATCAGTGATATCACTGTTGGGGTAAAATTGTGGCCTCTGATTTTTGGCAATGTGAAGCTTTCGCAGGTGATCTTGAATAACGGCTATGTGAACCTGGTTTTTAAAGATTCGCTAAGCAATCTGGACTTTATTTTGAAACGCAAAAAAAAGAACAATGCTGAACCGTCATCTAAGCTTGACCTCGGTGATCTGGCGCACAACTTGCTGAACCAGTTGCTCTATAAAATTCCTGACGACATGGAAGTTAAAAATCTTCTGATTGCGGTCAATGATAATGATACTGCCCGGTTAAAGTTTTTTACTCCGCTTGCGACAATTAATGACGGGGAGCTGAATTCAACAACCATCGTTAATGATACTGCTGCGACATGGCACCTGAATGGTTTTGTGAAGCCTGGCCGAAGGCAGCTTGACATTAAGCTTTTCGCAGACAATAAACCAGTTCAACTTCCTTATCTAAACAATAAGCTGCATGCAAAGCTTAGCTTTGACACGGTTAGAACGCAGTTGAAGAATGCCGATTACAGTGGCGATGATTTTAAAATAGAAGGCTCCTGGAGTGTAAAAAATTTATTGATCAACCACGAAAAGATTGCGTCAAATGATATCGTAGTTCCTGATGCTAAAATAGATGCTGATGTGCTGATCGGATCGAATTATATTGCTTTAGATAGTTCGTCTACGGTTTATCTGAAAAATGCTTCTATCCATCCGTATTTAAAATATACCCTGTCTCCGAACAAGATCTATGAGGTTAGGCTGCTTGCGCCTGAACAGGATGCCCAGCAGGTATTAAATTCTTTTCCACAGGGCTTGTTTGAGTCGCTGGAAGGCTTGAAAGTAAGCGGAAAGATCAGGTATGATCTTTCATTTTACCTTGACAGTTCGATGCCTGACAGCGTTAAGTTTTATTCGGGCCTTACACCGTCGAAATTCAAGATTCTGCAATGGGGTAAAACTAATCTTCAGAAGATCAACAAAGAGTTTATATACACGCCTTATGAAAGGGGCAAGCCGATGCGCAATATTGTCATTGGACCGTCTAATCCTAATTTTACTCCGCTTTCTGAAGTTTCAAGTAATTTTAAAAATGCCATATTGACCTCCGAGGATCCCTCCTTCTTTACGCACAAAGGTTTTGTGCAGGAATCCATACGTAAATCCTTTGCGGTAAATTTTAAAGAGAAGAAGTTTGTGCGGGGCGGAAGTACGATTTCTATGCAGCTGGTTAAGAATGTTTTTTTAAGCCGTCAAAAAACGCTTGCTCGCAAGGCAGAAGAGATCCTTATTGTTTGGCTGATTGAGAATAATCACCTGATGAGTAAGAACAGGATGCTGGAGGTCTATTTCAATATCATTGAAATGGGTCAAAATGTATATGGCATAGGTGAGGCTACCAGATATTATTTCGGTAAGCCACCTGCTGAATTAAATATTGGCGAGGGTATTTTTCTAGCCAATATTGTTCCCAGACCAAAGATCGCACTTTATAAGTTCAGGGGAGATGGCGGCCTGAAAGATTATCTGTATCCATATTTTAGGTACATCGGCAACATCATGGCAAGGAGGGGACTGACGCCTCCTGACAGTAGTGGTTATGGCTTTTATAATGTACAGTTAAGAGAGGGCTTGAGACAATACTTGTTGCCTGATTCGACCACAATTGACACGACGGCCTTTGACACGGATGATCCTTTGCCTGCGATCGAGACGCAGGATGATTCTAAAACGTTATTTGATCGGTTATTCGGCGGTCCGAAAAAAGATTCAGTTAGTAAAATTACACCGGTTCCAGCAGACACAATTAAAAAGACCCGAAAGGAATTGAGACAGGAACGCCGGGAGCAGCGACGAAAGGAAAAAGAAGCTGAGGATTTACTGGAAAAACAAAAAAACGAAGCCGGACAGTCATAATTCTATGGTAATGAATAAAATTGAGATCGAAGATAAGAGTTTTGAAATGTTGCTGGAGAATGATCAAATCACCAAAAGGACACGTTTGATTGCGATCCAGCTTGGTGTAGATTATGAATCGCGGTGCCCTGTCTTTATTGGTGTACTAAACGGCAGTTTTGTTTTCATGGCTGACCTGCTTAAGGAGGTAGCCATTTCCTGCGAGGTTGGCTTCATTAAGGTCGCTTCATACTTAGGTGCCGAAAGCAGTGGTACCGTGAGGGAGGTTTTCGGCTTACCAGAAAATCTGCACAACCGGGATGTCATTATTGTGGAAGATATTGTGGATACAGGTCTTACCCTGGATTATATCCTTAAAGAGGTTTATAAACAAAAGCCTGCGTCGGTTGCGGTTTGTACCTTGTTATTGAAACCTGAAGCGCTTAAGACGACTCATGAGGAGGTGGAATATGTGGGTTTCGAAATTGCCAACGAGTTTGTTGTGGGCTATGGCCTGGATTATAACGGGCTGGGAAGAAATCTGAAAGATATTTACAGGGCTAAATCCATCTCCCGGTCTTAGCTGGAATGCAATTTTTTTTTCTCAATTTTGCAAAAACATATATAATCAACAATGACCATACACAAAGAAGGTTATACAACCATCGCGCTATCTCTTCTATTCATTTTTATATTGAATGCTTTTATCGACTATAAATTTGCTGATGTGGCATGGCTAAGGTGGCTGATATATATTTTTTCCCTTTCGTTGTTCCTGATCGTTCTGCAGTTCTTCAGGAATCCTGGCCGGTCGTTTATTTCCGGCGACAAACTGGTGATCTGCCCTGCGGATGGCAAGGTAGTAGTAATAGAGGAAACTGAGGAGGGAGAATATTTTAAAGACAAGAGATTACAGGTTTCTATATTTATGTCTCCTGTTAATGTGCATATTAACAGAAATCCCATCTCTGGGATAGTGACGTTTTTTAAATACCATCCTGGCAAATATTTAGCTGCATGGAACCCCAAGTCATCTACTGAAAATGAGCGCACCACTGTTGTTGTAACGCACAAAAATGGCACCCCGGTATTATTCAGACAGATTGCAGGAGCGCTTGCCAGACGCATTGTGTGGTATGTCAAGGAAGGCGATGTCGTTGAGCAGGGTAAGGAGTTTGGTTTTATTAAATTCGGATCAAGAGTGGATATTTTTCTACCCCTGGGCACAAAAGTGAATCTTGAACTAAATCAAGTCGTTAAAGGTGGTATTACGGTGCTTGCTGAACTGTCCTGATCAAGGATATGATTGTCTGTGCTGCTTCCCTTTCAAACATTTCCTGTTAAAGTTGTTGAGCTTTCCCGCTTTATTTATTCCGGATTGGAAGCATCTTTCGCATTTGTAATTGAGCGCTGTGTCGGATAGGCGAATTCTGATCCGTTCTGCTGAACGATTTCAATGAGTTTAAAGTTGATCGATTCTTTTACTTTAACAAATTTGCCGTGCTCCATATTTACCACAAGGTAAACCACCTGTATGTTTATGGCCGATTCACCAAAATTGTCAAAGGTTGCATACCCGTCTTTAGTGTCCGGGTGGTTATCTAAATAGTTATTTATGGCTTCAAGTATTTTTTTTATATCCGCGGCTGGTGTTTCATAAGTCAGTCCGATATGAAAATTTACTCTTCTGAAGTCTCTCAATGTTATATTCTCCAACACTCCGTCAATCATAGCTCTGTTGGGAATAACAATGGTGGTTTTATCGGGACTAGTTAGCCAGGTACTTCTAAAGCCAACTTTTTCAATGATTCCTTCAATACCATCTACTTTTACCACATCCCCTACTGTAAATGGTTTATCGAGAAATATGGTGAAGGATCCGATGAGGTTTTCGAGACTTTCTTTAGCAGCCAGCGCTATGGCAATTCCTCCTATACCAAGTCCGGTAATCAGTGTTAGAACGTTAATCTCGAAGACAAATCCTAAAAGCACAAAAAAGCCCATAAAACAGATAAGAGTTTTTGTCAGCTCCTTCAAAAAAGGGATCAGCTGGTCGTCTGCTTTATTTCGCGTTACAGATGCCTTGTACTTCAATACGTGTGCAATGAAGTCGACGATCCTCAGAATAATCCAAAACACAGATAGAATAATAAGGAAAAGGAAAATTTTATCTATAAAGTCGCCTATGGTTATGTCGGTTTTAGGCCGTAAACGATGCCATACAACTACATTAAGGGGGTGTTTTAACTGATTTATCGCGATATAAAAGGTACAGAAACTGATAAAGGATTCTATCGGCTTGAGCAATAAGGCAACAAAGGTATCGTCGTTTATATTCCGGGCAAATTTCTTAAATACAGTAAATAGCAAAAGACTCATTAAGCGGGACACGATCCGTTTAAATATTAATCCAAGTAAAATAAACCCTATTAGAAAACAATATTGTTTAATCGTATTTCCCCAAAAAATCTGTTCAAAAAAATTATTTGCCATATTTAAATCAACTGCTTTAGTGCAATTTTAAATGCTGTTTTTGATAATTCCGTTTTCATTCCGGATTCTTTATGAATGTTTTGCAATGCAGCAAATATAACATCAGAAGCATTGTCTAGGCCAGCGATTCTACTTGTCTTTTCGAGGCCTTTACGCATCCTTGTTCCTCCACCGGCAGCCCCGCTCCTTAAAAAATTGATAACGACCCATCCCTCGGCTTCGGACTCTTTGTCCTTCCACTCGAAAACGATTTCTGGTCTCTTTTCTTCAATCTTTTTTAACAGTTCCTTCATCGGTGTTTGCTTAATCCTGTGACAAAGAATTACAGCATTGATCGCGTTCATTTACTTGTCCCAAGTAAGTTAGTTAAGGGCAAACTTATATAAAAGTGTTTGCCTTTTATGAGTGCATGAGAAATTTTTATTTACAAAAAAACCTCCCAGATAGAATCTGGGAGGTCAATATTATAAACGCAGAGCGTGGCTTAAACCCTTTTAGATTTAATACGTGCTGCTTTACCTGTTAATTCACGCAGATAGAACAGTTTCGATCGGCGAACCTTACCGTGGCTGTTAACCTCGATTTTAGCGATGTTTGGAGAATTAATCGGGAAGATACGTTCAACACCAACACCATTAGACATTTTACGAACGGTAAACGTTTCGTTAGCACCAACACTATTACGTTGTAATACTACTCCCTGGTAAATCTGAATACGTTCTTTATTACCTTCGCGAATTTTATAGTGAACACTCACTGTATCTCCTGATTTGAATGCAGGAAACTCATTTTTTGCGATTACCTGCTCTTCAACAAATTTTACTAAATCCATGATTTTAAGCTATTAAGCCGATCTTTTGTTGTTTAAAATCGGACTGCAATATTAGGAATTTTATTTTATAAAAAAAAGTGATTTTTATTTTTTTCAACATTCTCTATTATTTCCACATCTCTACCGGCCAAATATTCATTTACCAGGGCACCGTGTCTTCATCAGAACGGCTTACAATCAGGTTTTCCTTCATGTATAAATTCGTCAAGACTTTTACATTCAACAGAAAAGTTTGCCAGTTCCCCCTGTTTTAATTTGAATAAGATTTCCAGTTTCCTTACCAGCTCATGAGGAATATCTTGTTTATCTCCGATTTTTAGCTTTCTGTAATTGTGGAATGTATTGAATGCAATGTCTAAAACTTCGGGGATAATTTTTAAGGCGGCCTTATATCCCGGGAGGTTAAGCGCATTCATTAATTCGTCAATTTTATATTTTCTTAGTTCTTTCATGATGTACGTTTAATGGGTTAGTCTGTGTTTTTTTTGTTTTGTCTTTCTTTGCCCAACAGGTCTTTTAATGTGTTACCCTTAATGATTTTATTAAGCAACTCACCAAGCCTAAGACCAAAAAACTTTTCGAATTTCACAACTTTTTCATGGGGAATATCCTGAGGATCATTTACAAGAATGTTCCGGTAGTTGTGAAAGGTGTTCAGTGATATCCCAATTTCTTTAGGTATCCACCTGACGGCTTCTCTGTGCTCGTTTATCGACAGTTTTAACAAACATTCGTTGATCTTATATTTTCTAAGATCAGCATCTCTAATGAATTTTTTCTTCATTTTTATTTGGTTTTAGATATTAAATTATGTGTACATTTATACATGTAATGAAACCGCACGCATAATATTTTAGTGCTAAAGTACTTAATTTTTTATGTAAGCACCAAATTATACCTAATTTTTTTATGTCATTAAAGCATGTCGTTGACGGGTTGCTCAAAGAGAAAAACAGACCGATGAGCTGGCTCGCAGAAGAAATGAACAAAACTTTTGATGGTCTAAAGCTCAGTCTTGTAAGGGGTTCGATTAAATATAATGATCTAATAGAGATGGCAAAAGTACTGGAAGTCTCGCCAATTGTCTTTTTTCGGACAAGTCCGGGGGTCTATAAAGAAGGAAATGATGATCCACTGATTATTTCAGAGCCTAATGAAGCCTACAATAATGAGATAAAAACCAACCTGAAAAATTGCAGGGAAATGCTTTCTGTCCTGAAAGACCAGCTGAAGGATAAAGAGCTGATTATTTCTCTTTTAAAGAAGAGTTCTGGCTAATCTTCCAGCAGATCGGGACGACGATCTTTCGTTCGTATTAAGGCTTGTTCATGTCTCCAATCGTTAATTTTTGCTTCATGACCGCTCAGCAATACATCCGGCACTTTGTATCCATTCCAGTCTGCTGGGCGGGTATAAACAGGTGCGTCGAGAAGCTCTCCCTGAAAGCTGTCAGATAATGCAGATGTCTCATCATTCAATACCCCTGGAATTAGCCTTGTGATGGCGTCTACCATCACAGCAGCAGGGAGTTCTCCACCGGACAATACATAGTCACCTATTGAGATTTCCCTGGTTACAAATAGGTCTCTTATGCGCTGGTCTATTCCTTTGTAATGTCCGCAAAGAATCATTATATGTTTTCGCCCTGAAAGTTCGTTAGCGATGGTTTGATTTAAGGTTACACCATCAGGACTCATAAAAACGATTTCATCATATTCGCGGGCTGACTTTAATGCTTCTATACATTTAGCAAACGGCTCAATCGACATTACCATGCCACTACCGCCGCCATACGGGTAATCATCGACGCTTTTTTGCTTATTAGACGCATAATCCCTGAGGTTATGCACAAAAATTTCAGCAATCCCCTTCTTCTGCGCTCTTAATAGAATGGAGTGGGCAAAAGGGCTTTCGAGTAAGCCTGGTAAAACTGTTATGATATCAAAACGCATAACACAAAGATAAGATTTAAGGATTAATATATATATCCAATAATCCTTCGGGAAGGTCGACGCGCAATGTTCCTTCTTCCTCATCTATCTCCACGATCATGTCTTCATTTAAAGGAAACAATATTTCAGTGGTTTTGTGAGCGATTGTAGCCACAAACTGCTGAGGATATTCATTTACTTCAATGATCTCCCCTAACTCTCCATGAACTTCATCTATAACAATAAAGCCCTTCA
>DATFQH010000076.1:0-21511 GCA_035264385.1 Pedobacter sp. | reverse complement strand
TCGATCAACTGGCTGAGATTGCTGCTGGTCCAGACGTATATAGTTGCCTGCATTTCTGAAAATATAACCGGCCTCCAGACCCAGGTGGTGCTTTGAGCCCAGTTCAAAGGAGTAAAGGGCGCCGAGGTTGAAATTATTACTGTGTTCTGCCTTCAGGGTATCGTTTCTCCTCACAAACAAACCGTCACCGAGCAATTCAATGGCCTCCGGAAGGCGGTAAGTATGCTCATAAGAGGCTTTGACCTGCAATTGTGGTAAAACAAAATAAGCGGCCGCTGCGCCGTAGCCAACATTGCTGGTATTGGTTGCTGAAGCCACATAATCGGGAACACCGCTTCCGTTTTGAACCTGGTCATAGGACTTTGCATGCTGGAGGTAAAGCTTGGAAAACACAGTAGCGGTAAACTGATCATAGCTTGCCTGCCATGCCAAGCCCAAAATTTGCTTGTTTAATTGTTGCGGGTACAGGAACGTAATGTTGCCGGGGTTTTCCACGTCACTTGATTTTCGCCTGTAGTCGGTCATTACATAATTAAAAGACAGGGCATGATTTTGCCAGATCTGATAAGCCAGATTCGCTGTAACCAATGCTTCGTTGTCTTTGTTTTTCAATTGGGTGCGATTGGATTCTGCTGTCGTGGTTGGTGTTGTTTGCCGGAACCAGTTGTAACGCAGACGTGTCGTGTCTAAAAACCGGTTCTGCGTTATATTATATGCGCTATACAGGCTAAGGTCAAGTCCTTTAACAAACAAATCGGACTTCTTGTACTTCAGGGTAGGGATCAGCGAAGAAGATTTGGTAGTCCGGTTACCGTAAACCAAGTCCATGGTAACACCTGTCTGTATATCCTTGTCGTTCCCAGAAGCGATCAGGCCGACCAGCAGTTTATCGGCATAACTTTTTCCTGTCACACCTGCCTCAGCCTGGAGAGCAATAGATCTATAACCATCATGAAAGCGCTCAAATTCCTGCTCAGTTTCACTTCTGACGCCATTGATGATCGGTTTGATATAGATTTTATAGTTATTATCGGAATAGTTATAAAATGCATTGGCCCTAAAGGTCAATCCTGTTTTAGCATTGGCATAAGCATGATTGACCGAGGCTTTGTGGGTATTAAAGGATCCAAATCCATATGAAACGTCAGTATAATTTGGGTTTGTCCGAGTCACGATATTGACCGCTCCCCCCAGTGCATCGGCACCGAGACTAACTGGCAGTACACCTTTATAGACTTCTACCCTTTCCGCCATATTTACGGGAATGTTATTGAGCATCAGCGATGAACCAAAATTATCCATAGGAATACCATCTAAGAAGAATTTGACCTGGCGTCCTGAAAATCCATTTAGCGAAAATGAAAAAGTGGAGCCCAATCCGCCATCTTCTCTAATTCGAATACCAGAAGTTTTCCCTAAAGCCTGATTTAAATCGGCAGAGGTATTGTAAAGCTGTTTCGCATCAATGACATTCACATTATAGGCTTGCTCTTTAACTTTCCTGGAAGAAGTTTTACCCGTTACTTCTACTAAGTCCAGAGCACGGTCATTCGCTACCAGTTTAAAATCCAGCGTAATTTCTGAAGACCCGGAAACTTTAACTTCCTTCGACTGACTGTTGTAACCAACGGAACTGGCCAGCAATTCATAGCTGCCGTCTTTATCGATGTCGAAATGGTAATTTCCCTGCACATCTGTCTTTTTCGAAATATTCAGTTTTTTTACCGTTACCGTAACATCCTTTAAAGGATTACCCTGTAGGTCGGTCACTCTACCCTTAACCGAAAAGCGTTGCTGCGCTGAATAGGAATGTATAAATTTGGATCTGAAGACTATCGATGCGACAGAAACTGCAGGCTGAACAAAGACGGCAAGCAAAACGAATAAAATCTGGCATCCGGAGCGCAATGATGATTTTGTTTTCAAATCTTTAAATTAACTGTTTAATAAAATAAAAAAACAGCCGTGCCCTACCCAGCTGTCACCGGCAAAGATAGTTATTTAGAATAAGTTCAAATAAAAAAATATGATTTCGATGATCATTCCAGCAAACTAATGTTTTTATAAACTGGTTAAAGGATTATTTGGAATTATTCTAAATAATTTCCTTCTTTGCAAATAAGTGCTTCAACTAAAGCTGATCAGTGATATGTTAAATTGTAATTATTTTAGCGAGTCTTTAATTTCGACTTCTGATTAGTGTGATACAGCATGATCTGCTTAAGCTATCTGGTAAAAGCCATTTGGTAGAAGCAGAAAAAAGCGGTTATGTAATGCAGGGTAATAATGCTCCGCTGCTCGTTGCAGAATCTGAAAAATAGTAGTCAATTCAAGTAAACAACAATAAAATAAGGCTTATGTGTAAACCGACAGTCATCAGCCGTGAAGGCGACATTTGCGTAACCCAGTGTACGGGCTGCAAAATTGTTAATGTTTGGAACAGAAGTGTTTTGATGACCTTTTCATTTGAACAATTCCATGCTTTTATAAACGCTACAAGGGAGCTTGTGTTTGATGACTACATTGAACTCCATCCTGATGGCACCGAAATGGTGATCCTCGCGTCACCATTTCCTGACATTAGTCTTGCCTTCACGCGGGTAGAATGGCATGAATTCTTTGGTGCATTGCATCAGGCGGAATATATGCAACAGGTCTATCAGATTGTTCATTCCTAGAAATATGCATTTTTATTTAGAGAAGCATATTGTCATTTGTAATCAATCTAAATAAACTATATTTGCGCCGCATCATTTTCATAAACATTGCAGAAAAAGAGACAAACAGCTGAGATCAATACCAAAATCCGCATCGACAGGCAGACTTTCGAGACGGTTTATCATATGTATTGGGATAAGGTTTATGCGGTTTGCTATAACAATATCCGTGAAGTGGAACCCGCGAAAGAGATGGTTCAGGATATTTTTAAATCGCTGTGGGAACGCCGTGAAGAACTGGAACTTGAAAACGTAAGCAATTACCTGGTACGGGCAGCCAAGTTCAAGGCTTTTGAATTCATCAGGAATAAAGTAAGTCAGCAAAAGCACATTTGCAACAAGTATGAAGGTTGCGGCCACTCATCCAATTGTACTGAAGAAAAGGTCCACTACAACAACTTAAGGGAAAAAGTGAATATCCTGGTTGACACCCTACCCTGCAAGTGTAGAAAAGTTTACAGGATGAGTCGCGAACAGGGTCTGAGCAATAAGGAAATTGCTTCTGCGCTGCTGATCAGTGAAAGGGCGGTAGAGTACCACATTACCAAAGCGCTAAGCGTCCTTAGAATTAGCTTATCTGGCTATTCTGCATAAAATATTCAAACACAGTTACGGTAAATGCGTTGTTATGCTACTTATATTTATATAAGTTTGCAATTAGTTATCAAAGGCCACACACCAGGCATCATGAAAGTCAACAAGGACCTAATAGAGAAGTATCACAGACAGGAATGCACCGAAGAAGAAGCTGAAGCTGTGGAGCAATGGTTATTCTCGGCTGAAAGCGACGAAGCGCTGCAGTTGCCGGTCAATGAAGAAAAGATCGTTCATAAACAGGATATCTGGAAAGGCATTCAGGGCATTCTTCCTGAAGAACCGGCTCCTGTGATGATCAGAAAAATGTCGTTCGGATTCTGGTCTGGTGCCATAGCCGCTTCTCTGGTTACCGGAATCGTCATTTTGGGCACTCATCAATTAATGCAGTCTAAGGATCGCTCTTTCGAACAAATGGTTACCCTTAATAACACATCCTCTGTAAATGTCCGTCATGTAGAGTCGCAGGAATATAACGTATCGATCGGCACCAATACTTCTGCAAGAATAGATAACATTACAGGCATTGTAGATCTTTCGGGCAGTATGATGATCTCTCCGAAAGAAGACATTACACTTAAATTTGAAGGAAGCCCGGAAAAGATCACATTTAAAAAAGGCCAGACCTATGTCATACTCAAAGGAAAGGACGGAAAAGACAAGATTATTATTGTAAGTGAAAAAAACCTGATGGATCTTCCCCCTGTGCTCCAAAAACAAATCATTAATGAATTCAATATTTAACCGTCATATTTATTTTTTTCTGGCGGTGCTCCTGTGTTTTTCGGCTTGCAGACCGTCTCCGGTCGTTTCCGATGAAAAAGCAAACAGCAGATACAGTATATATATCATGGGCAGGGACGGCAAAGAGTATTTACTGGAAACCAATAGTCTCGACAGTGGAGTGATTGTACCAGAACAGAAAGGTGCTGAACTTGATGTGAAGCTCATCGACAGGAGTGTCATCGTCAGAAATGGCTATTATTATCATTACGAAAGGAAAGGTGCTTCTTTTGTAAAATATATTGTTGAAGGCAGGAACCTTAATGTTGTTTCCGCGACGCCGTTACAGCAGTTTTCCATTGAGAACTACCAGTGGCTTGGGGGTGATACATTATTGCTGACGGGCCTTTCCACCCCGGATTTTTCCCATGTAAAATATGTATTGCTCAATGCAGTCAACATGAAAAAGCTGGCTGAAGGAAACATGCAGATCCCAGCGCCATCCGGTAGGTTTGACAGCATGTCAATAGGGTTTGTAAAACCACAGAACGATAAACTGCTGGTAGGCTATACTTATCACCAGCAGTTAAGTACATCAGATTATACAACAAGTGATACAACCTATATTTCGGAGCTCAGTTTCCCATCGATGAAATTGTCTGGTTCAACAAAGGATATCCGTTCTACTTATCCGGGAGGCATTAATACCGTCCAGTCTTCTTCGTTTACTGATGAACAGCAGAATTACTATTTCATGGATTGCCCGGGACTGGCTTTGGGCAACAGACCTGAACTGCCGACTTCTATCATGAGAATCAGGGCAGGAGAAAAAAAGGCTGATCCCGATTATTTCCTCAACTTTTCTGCAGCGGCAGGCAACCACGCATATGGCATGTGGTATCTTGGAAACCACAAAGCTATTGTCAGGGCCGAAAGGAAAGATCTCTTCAAAGGACTCGGTGACCATTATAGTACTCCGCATTTCGAATTTTATATTACCGACCTGCAGACTTCTGTGATTAAAAAGCTCGATTTGCCTCTGGATAAGGGTACACGCAGGGAATGTGTGCTGATCAATAAGGATGTGGCTTATATCTCGGTAAATTCTCCGGAGGAAGGCAACTTCATATGGATTTTAGACATCAGAACAGGCTCCCTGAAAAAGGGCCTTCAATTGGCTGGAAATACTGATTTTATACTGAGAATAGACAAACTCAGGTAATTCTTGATTTATTTTCCGTTGTTACCTTCGGGAATTGTATGGTTATGCTACTTACTGGTATAACGGTACAATTCAAAACAAATGTCATACGGGAAAACTCTACTATTTATTTTATTCAGCGCGCTGTCAAGCGCCAATGCTCAAACCAATTCGGGTATTTCGGGATACGTTAAAGACGGATCTGAGGTTATATCAGGTGCTTCAATTGTATTAAAAGGCACAAAGACAGGCACAACATCTAACGCAGAGGGGTATTACGAACTGACTGATGTTATGCCCGGCAATTACGCCCTGATTGTCTCCTACCTTGGTTATTTTTCAGAAACGAAGTCTATATCGCTGAAAAAGGGTCAGAAGCTGAATCTGACTTTTTCTTTGAAAAAAGACCTGCAACAGCTGCATAATGTTAACATCAGCGGAAAAACCAAGACTCAGGATCTGAAGGAATCTGGTTTCGCTGTAAATGCCATCGACACCAAAAAGTTTGCGAATACCACAGCCGACCTCAATCAAATCCTGAACCGGAGTACCGGTGTCAGGATCCGCGAGCAGGGCGGACTGGGTTCTGACTTTAAATTCTCGATCAACGGTCTATCGGGCAAACAGGTCAAATTTTTCATTGACGGGATTCCAATGGAAGTAATGGGTGGAGCTATGTCACTGAATAACATTCCTGTAAACCTCGCTGACCGGCTGGAAGTATATAAAGGCGTAGTGCCGGTTACACTGGGTGCTGATGCCATGGGTGGAGCGGTAAACGTGGTTACCAGTCAAAAAGTGAGCAACTACATTGATCTGAGCCATAGTTATGGTTCTTTCAACACCAACAGGTCTGCACTGACTAGTCAGTTTACCGACAAGAAAACAGGCATTATTGTGAAAGCCAGTGGTTTCCTGAACTCATCGGACAATAATTATAAAATGAAAGGTGTGGATGTCATCACCGGAGGTACCAGAGAAGGGAATTACATTTCTGATTTAAACGGTGCTGAATATGTGACTACGAACTCCAGACGTTTCCACGACAATTATTTTTCTGCGCTTGGTCAGCTGGAAGCGGGCATCACGAACAAAAGCTGGGCAGATGTCCTGTTCATCGGTGCGGGCTACAATGAAGTGCATCAGGATTTGCAAACCGGTTTTGATCAGAAAACAGTTTATGGCAATGTGAGCCGAACCAGCTATGCCAAGAGTGCTACCCTCCGCTATAAAAAGGACAATCTTTTTACCGAGGGACTGAGCCTCAGTGCATTTGCTTCACGTTCTCAAGACAACTACAGAACTACAGATACGCTTTTTGGTAAATATAACTGGGGCGGTACCTGGAATGAAAGTGGCTATACTGAAATGGGTAATGGCATAAAAACGATAGGGGTCATCAAAAGACCAAGAACTTACGCGATGGCCAATATGAGTTATGTGATCAATCCAAACCATTCCCTGAATCTCAATTATACCCTGGATCATCTGAAAAATAAAAACTACAATGCGCTACAGGTAGAAAGCGACAGCCTTCCTGGAAAAATCAATAAGCAGATTGTGGGTCTGGCGTATCAACAGGATTTGCTGGAAGGTAAACTGGTGAACACCATCTTTGCCAAATATTATAATCTAGGGCTGGACAGGGCTAAATACATCAATCGTGTGCTGACCGCGCAGGACACCACTGCAAGCAATCTGGGATATGGAATCGCGACCAGGTACAGGCTCCCTATGGGATTCGGCATCAAGGCATCTTATGAGCATGCGTACCGCTTACAGGAGGCCGAAGAAATGTTTGGTGACGGTCTGAACCTTCAGGGCAATCCGGATCTGAAGCCTGAAAGCAGTGACAATATTAATGTAGGTGCCTTTTACAGTTTCAATGTGAATAAGAACTCCTTCTTCATTGAAGCGTCCGGTTTTTACCGCAATGCAAAGGACTTCATATTCCCGGTACCAGACCTGCGTTCAAATGTCCTCAAAAATGAAAATCAGTCAAGTGTCCGCATAACCGGTTTTGAGTCAGAGCTTAGGTACAGCTATGATCAGCTGCTTTCGGTTACTTTGAACATGACTTATCAAAATGCGGTCAATACGACCAAATCCGGGCAGACGGAGTCTTATTATGTAGAGGGAACTTACCTGAACAAAATCCCAAATCAGCCCTGGTTATTTGGAAATGCTGACTTTACCATCGGCAAGGACAACTTACTTGGAAAGGATACACGTCTACAGTTCAACTGGTTTACGCAATACATCAACTGGTTTTACCTGACCTGGGAAAGTAAAGGAAATCCCAATGGAAAATCTGACATCCCTACCCAGTTCATCCACAATGCTTCCCTCAGTTATTCGATGAACAAAGGGCGGTACAACATTTCAGCAGAATGCAGGAACCTGACAGATCATTTGGCTTATGACAATTTTAAACTTCAAAAGCCCGGGAGAGCATTCTCTGTTAAATTCAGATACTTCATTCAATAATTAACCAGAAAATTAAATACAAAATATACAAGATGAAAAGACGATTTAATTTAACCACCAGCATATTGATGATTGCCTTCGTGCTCTTGTTCATTAGCGGGTGCGAAAAAAGAAACCCCGGCAACGTAGAAGAGGGTACCAAATACTCAGCCGTTCTTTGTGTGGGCAGCTGGCCAAATACAGCATATTACATTTCAAGTATTCCATCTCTTACCAGCGGTACCATCAGCCTGAAAGGCAATGGTGCGGAAATGACCGGAAAAGTATATGCCCAGGATGTGATCCAGAGGGATGGCTTTTATTACCATGCCAATGCCGGAAGTGGACGTCTGGGAAAATACCATGTAGAAAATGGCGTTCTGCTGATCGACAAGGAAATTCCTTTTTCTTATCTGAACTGGAGTTCCTATACCTGGGTAGACGATAATACGCTGGTCATTTTTGGGGAGGGTAAAGGTGAAGCGAGATATGCGATCATCAAAGTAGATAAAATGACCATCAATACGGGAAAACTCAACCTGAACACTATTGCCGATGGTTTCGGTGCCTATAATATCGGCTTTGCGGAATACCGCTCCAATAAATTATTTTTAGCATATACCTTCACTTCAACAGACTGGACGCAATACCCCAACATGCCGGTTTATGCAAAATCATTTGTCGCGGTAATTGATTACGCGACTATGGCTGTAGAGAAATCTTTGGAAGAAACCCGCTCAACGGGCCTTGGCGGTCCTAATGTATATGCTCCATCCTCTTTTGTTGATGAGAACAACGACCTTTATTTCATCAGTGATCCGGTAAATATTTATGATTTCAAGCGGCCATCAGCCATGTACAGGATCAAATCGGGAGCAACCGAGATTGACCCTACCTACTACTTTAATTTCTCTGCTGCATCAAACAATGAAATGGCCCCGGCAATGTGGTACATCGGCAATGGAAAAGCGATCATACGTTCACGTATAGCTGGAACATCGATAGATACAGACCATTATTTCTGCGTAATCGATGCCAGAAACGGAACCTTTATCAAAAAACTGGCTCTCCCGGCAGATAAAGGAGAGCGTATGGTAAATGGAGTGATCGTGGAGGATGGTAAGGCCTTTATCGCTGTAAATGCAGCCGACAGGGATTACATATGGGAGTATGATCCTGCTACTGACAAGTTGACCAGGGGTGTTGAATTTGTAGGTGGCATAGATTATATCCTCCGCATAGAAAAACTGAAGTAATAAGAATACATATAGACTGATTAGATGAGTTTCAAAAAAATTAATGCCTGGTTTCACTTATGGATCGGAATTGTCTCCGGAATAGGGGTTGTTATTCTGGGTATTACCGGGTGTATCCTGGTATTTGAGCACGAAATCAAAAGTCTGAGTTCATCCTGGCTTCATGCCGAAAACAGTACCGGAGGCAAGATCCTTCCACCTTCGGTACTTTATAAATCTGTAGAAAAATCATTTCCGGGACGGGAGATCGAATCGGTATGGTATAAGGGGGAAAACAGAACGGCACATTTTAGGATCCATGAAATGGATTCTACCATATTTGTCAATCCTTATACAGCCAAAGTGGTGGCGGCGGCCCCTACGGACGACCTGTTTCAGTTTGTAAAAGACGGGCATTATTACTTTTGGTTTCCCCGGGAGGTCGGTCATGCGGTAACGGGATGGACTACACTGATCTTCTTTCTGATCACCATCAGCGGACTGATCTTATGGTGGCCCAAAAGGTGGACGAAGAAAACCAGGGAACAGAGTTTTACAATCAGGTGGAAGACAAAATTCAAACGCCTCAACTACGACCTGCACAATGTACTCGGATTTTATTCATTGCTGCTCGCAGTGCTCATTGCTGCGACGGCATTGATGATGAGTTTTGCCTGGTTCAACAATGGCGTAAACTGGCTGGCGGGTGCCGGACCAGAAAAGCCGCGTATCAGGGCTCTTTCGGACACTACTGCAAATATCAAAACTAACCTGTTGGTACAGATGGACAAGGCATACTATAAAGGGGTATATGAACTGGCTGAACACAATCCGAAGGAAGTGATTGTAACCTGGCCTGAAAAGCCCTCGGATCCATTTTATGTCTGTACAGACATGTACAGGGGAACCTGGAGAGATGTATACCTGGACCAGTATACACTGGAAGTGCTTCATGGGTCTGAAAACCGGCTCCGCGATGAAAATGTCGCAGAATGGATCAACCGCTCAAATTACGGCCTGCATGTGGGCGACTTTGCCGGCATGTATACAAAAATCCCCTACTTCCTGGCCAGCCTGATCTGCGCAAGCCTGCCCATTACCGGATTCTACATCTGGTGGGGCAAGAAGCGAAAGGCCTGGCGAAAAGCCAAAAAACAGACAGCAATTCTTTTACCTTCTTAACCTGTTCCTATGAATATATGTCCTTTCCTGGCGGATCAAAAATCTGCCAACTTGCGGCTCATGCCTGGTTTTATCCTATTCTTTGTATTATTTTTTGCCAGCAGCATGGCTGTTGCCCAGGATCCGGGTAAGATCACCGGCAAGGCCATTGATACGGCCGGCACACCACTGGAATATATCAGTATCGCCTTGCTGCACGAAGACGGAAAAGTAATCAAAGGTGTATTGAGCGATTCGGCCGGAAGGTTTTCACTGGCCACTGTACCTTATGGTAAATATTCCCTTAAAATCAGCGGAGTCGGCTACCAGCCCCTGACTACATCGGTCTTTGCAGTCAGCACAGAACAGCAAAAAATCGATCTGGGCCTGCTTAAGTTGAAAGAAGACAGCAAAATACTGACTGCAGTTATGGTTACCGCGCAGAAGAAACTGATTGATCAGGGTATAGACCGGACCGTGATCAATGTGGAAAACAGTATTCTTGCAGAAGGCAACACTGCACTGGAACTGCTCGAACGTGCTCCCGGCGTGAAAGTAGATGAGGAAGGTCAGATTTCGCTGAAGGGACGTCCTGGAGTCATGGTGATGATCAACGGCAAGCAGACTTACCTTTCGCCAAAGGAACTTACCATGCTATTGAAAGGGACGAATTCGACATCGATCTCTAAAATCGAGATCATGAGCAACCCATCTGCCAAATTTGATGCTGCAGGCAACGGCGGGATCATCAATATACAGATGAAAAAAAATACGGCAACGGGTTTGAATGGAACTGCGTCTGTTAATGGAGGTGCCGGAAGAAATGCGCGCTACGGCGGCGGATTTAGCGTGAATTACCGCAGTAGCAAGGTCAATACCTATGGCAGCTACGATTACGGGTACCGTGGTGAAACTGAATACCTTGATTTTATAAGAAGATTTTACGACGCCGGGAACTTGAACCGCATCCCGGATAGAATCTCTTATCAGCACACGAGCACGAATGAACCACTCCACACGCACAATTTTCGTGTGGGCCTGGATTACGAAATTGATGCAGTGAATTCAATAGGAATTCTGGTAAATGGTAATGCGGGTAAATACACCCATGACAGTAAGACAGGTAATCGCCTGGCTGATGCGATGGGAAAAACACTCAGTAATATGGGGACTACCAATTATGATCAGCAGAGCTGGAAAAATCTTACCTATAACCTGAATTTCCTTCATAAATTTGAAAAGGAAGGCCGTGAACTTACAGCTGACGCAGATTTTGCTGGCAACGAATTTACCTCAAAGCTGAATCTGACCACGGTAACGGATCAGCTCGCTGCCGGACAGGCGGCTAATAATTTTGTCCGAAAGGGCTATGTTCCTGCAGTTACTGATGTATACGTTGCAAAAATAGATTATACTGACCCCCTTAATAAAACGACAAAACTGGAGAGCGGAGTGAAAAGCAGTTTTATCCGGTCGGATAATAACCTGAGGTATGACCTGCTGGAAAATGGGGCCTGGATATATGACGGCAACGGAAGCAATCATTTTAAGTATAAGGAGCAGATTCACGCGGCCTATCTTAACCTGAACAAAGATTTCGGTTTTTTTAGCCTGCAGGCTGGCCTGCGGGTTGAACACACGCAGACCGAGGGCCACCAGATTACTGCTGATTCACTGATTAAAAGAAATTATACGCAATTGTTCCCAAGCATTTTCCTCAATAAGCCTTTCGGGAATGACCATCAGCTGCAGCTGGCCTACAGCCGAAGGATAGAACGCCCCGACTATGGTGACCTGAATCCCTTCCGGGTATTCAGGGATCCCCTGCTCTTCTACCAGGGAAACCCGTTTCTGCAACCTGAGCTCATCAATACGTTTCAACTGAGCCACAGCTTTAAAAGTAATTATACCACTTCGATCAGTTACAACCGAACCAGCAATGTGATGACCTGGGTTAACGGGCAGATTGACTCGCTGAATACTACTTTTGAAAGCCCGCAAAACCTGAATAGCCTGATCAATTATGGCATCAGCTTTACTGCTTCTACATCTTTATTTAACTGGTGGTCTGGTAGTCACTTTGCAAATGTTTTCAGAAATGAATATAAGGGCGGCAGCCAGGCAGAAGCATTTAATACCAGTGCAACCAGCTTTAGTTTCAACACACAAAACTCTTTTAAAGCGGGCAAAGGGTACACTACGGAGCTCAATGCTTTATATAATGGTGGTTCTGTTTATGGCATATCAAGATATAAGGGAAATTATATGATCTCGGGTGGTGTTCGGAAGGATATACTTAAGGGCAAAGGAAACATTAAGCTTCTGATCAATGACCTGTTTCAGAGCAGGCAATTCAGAGAACGTGTACAGTATCAGAACATCGACATGAATACCCACATCATGCTTGACAGCCGCAGGGCGATCCTCTCCTTTTCTTATCGCTTCGGAAATCAGAACATCGTTAATGAGCGGAAAACGGGAAGCGAAGATATCCAGAACAGGGTTAAAGGTGGTGGTTAGCTATCGGGGTATCCTGCTTGCCTCGGTAGAGGTCTGGGCTGTAGTTTATCAGCGAGATCTGAAAAGGAAATTGAAATTTTATATACAAGCAGTACTTATATTTCTGAATTAAGAGATGCTGATATTATTGTACTGGGTTCTCCAATGTACAACTGGTCGATCCCGAGTACGCTTAAAGCCTATATTGATCAGATCCTTAGAGTTAATGAGACTTTTAGGATTAACCCGGGAAATGTACAGAATCCTTATATGGGTATGCTGAAAAATAAAACATTGGTTCTTTTGCTTTCGAGAGGCGACCAGGGATATGAGAAAGGAGAATACAATGAACATATGGACTTCCAGAGCACTTATCTGAAGACAGTATTTAGTATCATAGGGGTTAGTGATATTCATATCATCGCAACCAGCGGGAAATCTTCGGGCGCTGAGGAATTTAAAAAATCTACAGATACATCACATCAAAAGATAAGAGACCTAATCGAGGTGGGATTAGCTTCCTTACGGCGTATGTAAAACCTTTTTCAGAATCCCGAGCGCCTCTACCATTTCATTTTCATCAAGTGAAGCAAAACCCATTCTCAGTGCATTCGGAAAAAAAACTTCGTTCTTATAGAAATTTCCATTGCCAATATAAATTCCTTTTTTTGATGCATCTTCAGACATTTTGATCAGATCGATCTTCTTGTCAAAACTCGACCAAACAGCTAATCCTCCTTCAGGAACCCTGAATGCTATCTCATCCTTAAAGTCTGATCTGAGGATCTGACAAAACAGGTTTCTGCGTTGCTTATAAATTTTTAGTGACTTGCGAAAATGTCTTTCAATCTCTCCATTGTCAAACAGCACAGCAAACGCGTCTTCGAGCAATGTGTCTCCCTGTCTGTCTATCAGCTGTCTTAATGAAGCTGCGGCTTCAATAAATGCCGGAGGTCCCGTCATAAAACCAATACGTAAGGCCGGGGCAAAAGTCTTCGAAATCGAACCAATATAAATCACATTATGGTTGTGATCTATGCTTGCCAATGGCAGGTATGGTTTATTATCGTAGTGAAAATCGAAATCATAGTCGTCTTCGATTATTGCAAAGTGGTATTCTTTAGCGAGAGCCAGCAGTTTTAACCTTCGCTCCATGCTCAGGGTTACGGTTGTTGGAAAATGATGATGCGGTATAATGTATACCGCTTTTATTTTCTTGTTTTGTAAAACTTCCTCCAGGTAACCGACATCCATTCCATGGTGGTCAACAGGGATACGCAGCAGGTTTCCACCGGCATACCTGAAAGTATCATCTGCATAACAATAGTTTGAAATGCCGACTGCTATAAAATCTGAAGGATGGAGCAGCAGTTGTGCGGCCAAATAAATGCCCATCTGGCTACCTTTTGTAATGAGTATATTTTCTGGAGGGACAGCTAAACCTCTGGTATTGGAAAGATAGTTACCAATAGCGAGGCGAAGATGCGAAGACCCTTTGGAACTGCCATATTTCAGAAAGTTTTTCCCGTAAAATTTCCTGGACAGGCTTCTGTATTCACGCATAAGCTGATCAACCGGCGCAAGGCGTACATCCGGAAAGCCGTCATCGATAGCAAGAGCAGTTTTCTGGAAGTTTTCGCTGGGCATGACAGTTTCAAAGCTATTGATCCAGATAAAGGCTTCCTGATTATTGTTGTTTTTGCTGGCTTCAGGCATTCTGGTTTTAGAAAGTACGGGCAAACTGGAAAGTACAAACACCCCTCTGCGTTCAATAGATTCGGCCCAACCCTGACTGATCAGTTCTTCGTATGCCAGTTTTACGGTATTTCTATTAATTCCAATAAGTTCTGCAAGTATACGGGAGCTGGGCAATATATCAGACGGCTTTAATGTGCCGTTCGTAATCAGCGATATAAAACTATTGCATACTTGGATATACAGGCTTACAGAAGCGTTTCGATCAACCTGGATTAATGATTTGTAGGGTAACATCTGGGCTGCTGTTTTTATGTGAATTGGTATACAAATTTAACCCAACATCCTTATACTTTTACATAAAATAATAGAAATGAGAAACAGCGTAATCAAAGGAAGTATTTTAGTCGGGCTGGGCGCCTCCAGTTACGGGATGCTGGCAACCTTTGTAAAAATGGCATATCAGGAAGGGTTCAGTACTGCAGAAGTAACGATTTCGCAGTTCAGTCTTGGTTTTCTGGGGCTCTTTATTTTAACGCTGTTCCGTAAGCATGAATCGGTGCCAAAAAATAAGGCATCTGGCATTAAAGGCATAACCAGGTTAATATTTGCGGGGACAGCTATGGGATTAACCAGTATTTCCTATTATATGGCCGTCCAGTACATTCCGGTAAGTGTTGGAATTGTACTGTTAATGCAAACCGTATGGATGGGCGTTATTCTGGAGATGATCTTGTTTAAAAAAATACCGGGATTACGTAAGATCACTTCAATTTTTATAATTCTGGCGGGGACAATTTTAGCTACGAATCTGCTTAAACAATCCATTAGTATCAACTGGACCGGATTTGGCTGGGGAATGATGGCAGCGCTTTCCTATACGGCATCAATATACGCATCAAACAATATTGAAGTTCATTTTCCCCCTTTAAAGAGAAGCCTTTTTATGATTCTTGGTGGGTTGATCGTCATTTCCCTTATTTTTCATTCAGCTTTGAACCGGGAGTTTTCATATGAAATATTTCTGCGCTGGGGTCTTATTCTTTCTATATTCGGTACGATCCTTCCTCCTTTATTATTCAATAAAGGAATGCCATTAACCGGAATGGGGCTGGGCTCCATTATTGCATCTGTAGAAATACCTGTGTCTATATTAACGGCAAACATACTGATAGGGGAACCTGTAAACTTTCTTCAGTGGGCGGGTGTTGCCATTATTCTGTTTGCGGTAGTTTTAATGAATGTAGGGAAAACGGGTAATCCAGATCCTCAGAAAGAGAATCTGGATTATAATTCCACAGAATCCTAAGCTGGAATCAGGTTCGTAGTAATTCCGATTCTGTTCCAGACATTAATGGTAATGATCGCCAGGATTACCTGTGCCAGGTAGCTCTCTTCGAGCACCTTCGCGGCTTGTTCATATGTTTCGTCTGTTACATGATTACTAATTAGCGTAACTTCCTCTGTCAGGGCCAATATTACCCTTTCTTCTTCCGAAAAAAACGGAGTGTCACGCCAGGCGTTCAGGGCATAGATGCGTTGTTCTGTTTCACCGGCTTTGCGGGCATCTTTAGTGTGCATATTGATGCAAAAGGCACATCCATTTATTTGTGAAGATCTGATTTTAATCAGGTCCTTATGTTTTCTTGTGAGTAACGTGCTTTCAATAAATTTTTCCAGTCCAAGAACAGCTCTGTATCCTGCCGGCTCTACCTTTTCAAGGTTAATTCGTGTTTTCATTTTTAAAGATTTAAAAGATTTCTATTTGAACTTTTGCATAGCTTTTGCATCATCCATATTATTTACTTCCCGTAAAATTAGGGCAACGAAATCGATGCTTTACATACCAGCAATAAAATAAGGCATAGTCCAGTGGGACCAAGACGCAATTGAGATGAATTGGCGAAAAGTTGATACAGTAAAAGAGATCTGCTAAATTTTAATTACTCATTTTTACCACGTTTTACTCGTTTCTAACCAAACACCTATTAAGCACACACACAAACTATGAACAAAATCAACACATTAAAATTCCTGGCCCTAATAGTCTGCGTTTTTGCAACCGGCTTGCTTAGCGCACAGGACAGAAAGGCGCCATCTTATCCGCTGATTACACACAATACTTATTTTAGCATCTGGTCTAACACAGATAAATTAAATGAATCTACAACTACGCACTGGACCGGCGCTGATCAGGGCCTTTTAGGTTTGATTAATGTTGATGGAAATATATATCGTTTTTTAGGAAAAGAAGAACCAAGCTATAAAACGATCCTGCATACATCTGATGAAAAAGCGTATTCGGTAAAATACACTGAAACAGTGCCTCAGGGTGATTGGAGCTCGCCTAAATATGCAGCCAAAGATTGGAAAACAGGTGCCGCTCCAATTGGCGATGATGCTAAAAATGTGAAAACGTTTTGGAAATCACATGACATATGGGTAAGAAGATCTTTTAACATTGTCAATCCTGCTGCTATTAATGAACTTCTGCTGAAGTTAAATCATGATGACAACATTGAGCTCTTTGTCAACGGAAAAAAAGTGTACACGAAGGAGGGCTGGACAAATAACTTTCAGTTCATCCCCTTGAACAAAAGTGTTCTTAAGGCAGGTGAAAATGTGATTGCCATTCATTTACTGAACACCGCTGGAGGAAGATACCTGGACTTCGGACTAGTAGATAAGCTAAAGGATAATGCCGGTAAGATCAATGTGGCCAAACAGAATAGTGTGGATATAAATGCTACCCAAACCATTTATAAATTTACATGCGGAAAGGTTGACCTGAAACTTACATTTACCTCCCCCCTTTTAATGAATGATCTGGGATTATTTGCAAGACCTGTTTCCTATATCAGCTATCAGGTACAGGCTAATGACACCAAAACACACCAGGTTAAGGTTTACCTGAGTGCATCATCGAACATTGCTGTTTACAGACCTTCACAAGAGGTAACGGCAAGTAAATACCTGACCTCAAAATTGTCTATTCTAAAAACCGGAACCGTTCAACAACCCGTTTTGCAGAAAGCGAGCGATGATATGCGCATTGACTGGGGCTATTTTTATGTAGCTGCACCTAAAACGAGCAATGTTATCCAATTTATTACGTCGGGTAATGATGCTGTTAATGCTTTCAGAAGCGGCAGTTCCGTTTCTACGGCTAAACAAGGTAAGGTATTGGCGCTAAACACTGTTATTCCCTTCGGTGCTGTAGGTAAATCTCCGGTTGAGAAGTTTCTTGAGTTAGGTTATGATGAAATTTATTCGGTTCAGTATTTCAAAAAGAATTTAAGACCATGGTGGAATACATCGGGGAAGGAAACCATTGAAGGACAGTTGACTGCTGCTGCTACTGAATACAAAGCGGTTATGCAAAAGTGTGATTCCTTTAACCAATCAGTTTATGCGGATGCTTTGCAATCGGGAGGTAAGGAATATGCAGAATTGTGTGTATTAGGCTATCGTCAAAGTATAGCAGCACATACATTGGTCAAAAGCCCTCAGGGAGAAATCTTATGGCTATCTAAAGAAAACAATAGCGGTGGTTTTATCAACACTGTTGATGTGACTTACCCATCTGCACCGTTGTATTTGATTTACAATCCATCATTGTTACAGGGAATGCTGAACGGGATCTTCTATTTTAGTGAAAGCGGGAAATATCCACATCCCTGGGCGGCACATGATTTAGGTACGTATCCATTGGCCAACGGTCAAACTTATGGCGAACCAATGCCTGTTGAAGAATCTGGCAATATGATCATTTTAACCGCAGCCATTGCTAAAGCACAAGGAAATGCAAAATATGCGAAATTACACTGGAAGACACTGACGACATGGGTTGATTATTTGACAAAAGAAGGATTGGATCCAAAAACACAACTATGTACTGATGATTTTGCGGGTCACCTGGCCAGAAATGCAAACTTATCTGTAAAAGCAATTGTAGGCATTGCCTGCTATGCTCAGATGGCGGAAACATTGGGATACAAGGAAGCAGCCAATAAGTATAGGGCTATTGCTGAAAGCATGGTTCCAAAATGGATGGAGATGGCCGATGCGGGAGATCATTATGCATTAACTTTTGACAATAAAAACACCTGGAGCCAAAAATATAACCTGGTTTGGGATAAGGTTTTAGATTTGAATTTGTTCCCCCAAAAAGTTTATGATACAGAAACTAAATACTATCTGACCAAACAGAATAAATACGGAATTCCATTGGACAGCAGAAAGGCATATACTAAAAATGATTGGATTTTATGGACCGCTACATTTGCGCCAACCCAAAAGGAGTTTGATGCACTCGTTCATCCGGTATATAAACATGCCATTGAAACTGAATCAAGAGTACCATTGAACGATTTTTATGATTCAAACACGGGTATTCGTGACAATTTCAAAGCCAGAAGCGTTGTAGGCGGTTTCTATATGAAAATGTTTGCCGATAAGTTAAAATCAAAATAAATATGTTGATGAGTTAATGATTAAAGGCCTTGCATTTTTGTAAGGCCTTTAATTGTTGACCTTGAAGTTCAATGGTCGTTTTAGTACTGTTGTAGCTCGGGCAGTAACATATGCCGGCGATTGATTTAAGAAGCGCATAATAATTAATCCGATTTTGACTGATTAATCCACACATATCTGTTAGTTGTACACTTAGGACACCAATAGATCCTGACCGGAAGAAATCCTAACACATTTTTTAGCAGAAATCCTCTGGGTACCTGGTAATGAAAGTCTGTGTTACACCTTTTACATTTATAGTCTAAATAGCTCATTCTGTCTTTATATTTGGTAGACATAATTCAGAGCAAAATAGTGACCAGAAAATTAACCTATTTTTAGTCCATTATCACCCTTTTAAAAGTATTCAGTCAAATAGACGCAAAACAAGACAATTGTGCTGGTGATTTTGCAGTGCAAATATTAAATAGGTTATCATCTTTCATCCTTATTTATTTTTTTTAAAACAAGATGGGTGACTTTGTTATTAGATTATGGAAATTTTAAATATTTTTATAGACATACCAACGGTATGTAAGATTCCTGCATAAGGGACACGCTTATAATCAAATGAACAAAAATATATGCTTATAATTAATAATTTCGAAGAATATCAATCGCATCTGGGTAAAGAATTAGGTGTTTCTAACTGGCACAAGATTGACCAGCAGCAGATCAATAAGTTTGCCGATGCGACTTTGGATCATCAATGGATCCATGTAGATCAGGAAAGAGCCGAAAGTGAAGGGCCGTTTAAAGCTACAATCGCACATGGCTATTTAACTTTGTCATTAATTCCATATTTATGGAAACAGATTGCGGATGTTCGCAATATTAAAATGGAAATAAACTATGGCATAGAGAATTTCAAATTTGGCCAGGCTGTTTTGGTAAATAATGAAATTCAATTAAAGGCAAAACTCAATTCCATAGCTAATTTGAGAGGGACTACCAAGGTCATTATAGAAGCGACTTTAATTATTAAAGACCAGCCAAAACCTGCTTATACCGGAAATGTAGTATTTCTCTATCATTTTATTTAATTTCTTCGGTGCACACAAATTAACTATGCGTATTCTTCTGTTGAGACGCAGGGTTCTTTGTTAGATTTGCGGGTTTGCTTTCTATAAGGATAATATAACCTTAGAGACCAGCGACTTAAAGCGATCACGGGATTTCTTCGATAATTTGCTGTAGCGTATGCAACGTTACAGTCGTTTAGTTAATAAAAATATATCTATGAAATACATCACTCCGTTCTTGTTTGCCGGAATTCTACTCCTGACCTCATGTGGCACGGGCAAAGAGCGCAAAGATTCCACGAGGATTGGCGCAGATACAGTTGCTACCTCTGCAGAAGTGCTCGATAATAAAGGCCAATTGACTGCAAGAATGGTCATGTCACCAGTGATCCGGTCTCAGGATTCATTGCGGTTACACTTTATGGTATACAACCCCTCTACCAGCAGTCAGCGGTTTTGCAAATGGCATACCCCTTTTGAGCCACCAATGAGTAAATATCTGGATATTAAGGATGAACAGGGAACAGAAGCCGAATATCATGGTATCATGGCCAAGAGAGTGATGCCACCTCCACCTGATAGCTTTCTGGAGCTTAAATCTCGCGACAGTCTGAGCGTTACTGTGGACATCAGCAAAATTTACATTCTTGGGAAGTCGGGGAGATATACAGTTCGCTACAATGCTGAGGGAATCAGCGGGCTTTCTGTCAAAGATTCGATCAGTTTCGTCTACGAAAAATAGACAATAGAATAGCGGAGCGTTCTCATCTATTTTAAGATGGATTCAATAATCCGTAAATTTCACTATCTAAAAATTTCCCGTTAAAGTAATAATCTTCTTTAAAGTAAGCCTCTTTTACAAAGCCATGTTTGATCAGTAATTGTCGTGATGCCTGATTCCCGGGATTTATATTAGCACATATAGAATGCAGACCTAATGTATTAAAACCAAAATCTATAACTGGCCGGAGGGCTTCAGAAATAATACCCTGGCGCCAATGATCGGGGTGAAGCATATACCCTATTTCTGCTCTATGATTTGGCAGATCTGTACGCCAGTAACCTATATTGCCTATCATCTGCTGTGGTTGTATTTTAAAGGTTATAGCCCATATAATATTAGCTCCGTTAACAAAGCCTTCATTTATCTTTTGAATCATTGCTTCAGACTCTTCCAGGTTTTTGTGTTGTACCCGATCAATATATTGCATGACCTGCGCATTGGTTCTAAGTTCATAAAACGATGGAGAATCAGAGCGCAGCATCTGACGTAAAATTAACCTTTCCGTTTCCAGGACGGGTATTTTCGATAGGTTGAAATCTAACATAAGTGTTTAAAAACCGTAAAAATAGATCAATTTTTGATTATCGACAGAATTCTTTTAGTTACAGATCACCTATTAAAATGGAACAATCTTTGCCTAAATTCACGGTATGACATTAATGCAGACTATACTTGAAAATGAACTTATCCTATTGACTCCGATTCGCCAGTCTGATTTTGAAAAACTTTATGAAGTTGCATCCGATCCGCTAATATGGGTGCAACACCCCAGTTGGGACAGGTATAAAAAAGCAGTTTTTCTGGACTTTTTTAATGTGGCAATGGAATCTAAAGGCGGATATGTGATCCGTGAGCAGAAGACAGGTGAAATTATTGGAAGCAGCAGGTATTATGAATACAAT
>DATFQH010000075.1:0-5393 GCA_035264385.1 Pedobacter sp. | reverse complement strand
TCACTGATAGAGGTTTTATTAAAAATCTGTTTAAAAAAACTCTGTTTTAATGGGAGTGCCGTCAATGCGGTAAATCCGATACCTGGAAGTTTAAGCGGGTTCTTTAGCGCTTTAACAGGGTCGGACCTAAGGTTTACCAGTTGTTCTACTTTTGGCAGGCTATCTCTGAACATAAATTTTGAGCGCTCCAGTGTACCAAAGAGGTTTGAAACTGCAGGGAATTTGCTTCCTTTAACATTCTCAAAATAAAGGGCTGGTCCACGCTGTTCATATACTCTGAGGTGAATGGCTGCCATTTCCAGGTATGGATCTACTTCTTCTTTGATCCGGATTAGGTGACCATGTTTCTCCAGGTCGGCGACGCAATCTGCTAAGCTTTTATATCCCATTGTGCTCCAAATATATTAAAATGTAAAACGTCACACTGAATTTATTTCAGCATGACGTTTTACATTTTCAAGTATGGTAATAGATAGGTATATTATAAAAATGGATTTTTACTTTTTCCCGGCGAACGAACGCAACATCCAGGTTGTTTTTTCTTTAAACTGCATAAACCTGTTTACCATATCATTGGTACCGTCATCACCGGCCTGCTCAGTAGCATCCAGTAATTCACGCTCAAGCTGGATCAGTTGCGCCATGTCTGCTAAAATAGCATCAACCATATCCATATCTTTCAATCCAATAGTGTCGATTTCTTTGATGGCAGATTCCTTAATGTAGTCTGAAAAACGGCTATGTGGCGGTTTACCCAGAGTTAGTACACGCTCTGCAATTTCATCTATAGTGAGCTGCGCGTTTGTATATAATTCCTCAAATTTAACGTGTAATGTAAAGAAGTTTTGCCCTTTGATGTTCCAGTGGCACCCTCTTAGTTTCTGATAATGAACATGATAGTTTGCCAGATAATCATTCAGCAGATCTACTACGGGTTTTACTTCTTTTTCATTTAAACTGATTTCTTTTGCGTCCATGGTATTTATTTTTTTATTTTGCCACTTTTTGTGGATTCCGTGTTAAAACAAATATAGTTGAAAATGGTTTAAAAATCTGCCTGAAAATATAATAGCAGATACCAAACAGCGTTTATACTTACAATTCAAATGGGTTATTTTATTATTCGTATTATTGCTTACTAATTTTTATCAGGAACATTAATGTATAAATATTACATAATAGCACTTGCTGCTATTCTTATCAATATAAATGCTGCGACAGCCCATACCAGGGATTCTATTGGGGTGGAAAATCACAACGGAAAAAAACTTATAGTACATAAGGTGGTGGCCAAAGACACCTATTATTCTATAGCCAGGCGTTACAATGTGAACCCTAAAGATGTGCTGAGTTTTAATGATAATAAATATTTGCAGATAGGTGTTATTTTAAAAGTGCCTACCACTATTCCATTTTCAGCAAACAGCGCACAGGCAGCCACAACCTCTCAGAACACTACTGTTCCTGCATCGGTACCTGAAGCAGGTCTGATCGACCATACGATACAGAAAAAGGAAAACCTCAACATGCTGGCCGAAAAATACGGGACTACAGTAAACGAAATTAAACGTGTAAATAACCTGAGGACAATTAATTTGCAGATTGGCCAGGTATTGAAAATTCCTGTTAAAGCAGAACAAACAACTGAGAATACCGCAAGTCAGAAAACAGAACTTCCAGTTATTCAGCCTTTGATTCAGGAGGCCGCCAAAAAAGCTCCGGCTGTAATTTCGGCCGATACTGGTAAACAGGGGGTCAGTAAAAATATTGATCTGAATGCAAAAGAGGTACTGAAAGATAAAACAGGAAGCCCGGAAGAACTGATTGTACATACAGTGGCTTCTAACGAGACTATTTATTCAATTGCTACAAAATACAATCTGACCATAGATCAGTTGAAAACTAAAAACAATATGACCAATAGTGCTCTGAGTGTCGGTCAGCGATTATTGATTAAGGGTCAGTACCCTGTTAAACCAGCTTACATACCCCCTGCTACATCTAATGATCCTGACTCGATCAATTCTATAAAAGATCCTGCATTAAGGTATCCGGCTAGCCGCTATGGCCTGAATCAGATTGAAGAAAAGGGAACTGCTGTATGGATTGCAGATCCCGATCTGGATCCTGCTAAAATGTTGGTATTACACCGTACTGCTCCTATTGGCGGTATTATAAAGATTACTAATCCGATGACCAACAGATCGACCTTTGCCAAGGTTGTTGGTAAATTTACTGAAAACGAGTCCACAAAAGACGTTATAATTGTGATGACAAAAGCTGTTGCAGATGCACTCGGTGCACTGGATAAACGTTTTTACTGCAATTTGACCTACGGTGGACAGGAGAATGACCAATAATAAACCTTTTATTGTAGGTATAGCCGGCGGAAGTGGTTCCGGTAAAACCTTCTTTTTAAATTCCTTTCTTCATCATTTTAAAAATGATGAAGTCACGTTGATTTCACAGGACGATTATTATTTCCCTGCGGGAGAAATGACACAGGAGGAAAATAAACTCTATAATTTTGACCTGCCATCAACTATTGATAATGAACAGTTTTTGCTCGATATTAAGAAGTTGATAAAAGGTGAGGTGGTTTACAAAAAGGAATACAATTTCAACAACCCTCTTGCTGTAGTCATAATACTAGAAGTTAATCCTGCCCCTGTCATTATTGTTGAGGGGCTGTTTATATTGCATTTCAAGAAAATAGCCGCACTGCTCGATTACCGAATATTTGTTGATGCTGAAGAAAGTGTTGCATTGCAGCGCAGGATTAAAAGAGATGGAATGGAACGTGGCTATCCTGAAGATGACGTACTGTATAAATGGCACAATCATGTAGTTCCGGCCTATAAGGAATTTCTGCTGCCTTATAAAAACCAGGCAGATAAAATTGTGATCAATAATCTGAATACTCCTGAAGATATCATTAGAATCACTGAAGAGATATCAGAGGATCTGAAACCCAGACTTTATACTAAATAATAAACAAAACACTCCTTTGTCAGATTGCTTTGTTCATATCAATATTTAACAGCAAGGGAAAATTAGGTGAGCATCATTTCAGGGACGTCATCGTCCGCATAGAGTTTACCTGCAGTGGCTTGTCTGATGTAGGCTACACTGACTCCGGGAGCACGTTCTAACAGTTTAAAGCCACCTCCGGGAAGCACATCCAATACTGCCAGTTCGGTTACGATCTTTTTGATGCAATTCACTCCTGTAAGCGGAAGCGTGCAGGCAGGCAGTAGTTTGCTTTCTCCTGCTTTATTTACATGCTGCATTGCCACAATGATATGCTTTGCAGAGGCAACAAGATCCATAGCTCCTCCCATTCCCTTTACCATTTTTCCGGGGATTTTCCAGTTTGATATATCTCCGTTTTCTGACACCTCCATAGCTCCTAATATGGTCAGGTCTATCTTCTGGCTCCTGATCATTCCGAAGCTCATGGCCGAATCAAATATAGATGAACCCGGCAATGTGGTAATGGTTTGCTTGCCGGCATTGATCAGGTCGGCGTCTTCTTCTCCTTCAAATGGAAACGGCCCCATACCCAACAGTCCGTTTTCTGACTGCAGTACTACGTTGATCCCTTGCGGAATATAGTTGGCCACAAGAGTAGGTATACCTATTCCAAGGTTTACGTAGTAGCCATCTTTTATTTCTTTTGCAATACGTTTTGCAATTCCGTTCTTATCGAGCATACAGGTTATTTTTTAGTTCTGAGGGTACGTTGTTCAATTCGCTTTTCATAAGCTGCACCCTGAAAAATACGGTGCACATATACCCCGGGCGTATGAATATGGTCCGGGTCAAGTTCACCGGCTTCAACCAGCTCCTCTACTTCTGCAATAGTAATTTTACCTGCCATAGCCATTACAGGGTTGAAATTGCGACTGGTGGACCTATAGATCAAATTGCCTGCGGTATCTCCTTTCCAAGCTTTTACTAAAGCGAAATCTGCATCAAAAGCATATTCCATCAGGTAATCTTTACCGTTAAAATTTCTTACTTCCTTACCCTCGGCTACTTCAGTACCTACGCCTGCAGGCGTAAAAATAGCAGGCATTCCATATCCTGCGGCCATACACCTGGTAGCTAATGTACCCTGAGGAATCAGTTCAACTTCAAGTTCACCGCTCAGGAGCTGTCGCTCAAATTCTGCATTCTCGCCGACATAAGAAGAAACCATTTTTTTTACCTGGTGTTGTTGCAGCATCAATCCTATTCCAAAATCATCTACACCGGCATTATTTGAGATACAGGTCAATTGTTTGACTCCTTTTTTTACCAGTGCGGTAATGCAGTTTTCAGGAATCCCACAGAGGCCAAAGCCGCCTAACATCAGCGTACTGCCATCTGTGATATCCTTAATCGCTTCATCTGCACCAGAAACAACCTTGTTTATCATGATAATAAGTTTTGCCGCTAAATTATACTATATCTGGTATCCTACCCAACTTATTTAGTGATTTCTATAATTTTATCGTTATTACCATTGCTGCTTGCCAGGTAAACCTTTCCTTCGGGAGATTGACAGATTGCCCTTAGCCGGCCAAATTCATTTACAAAGTAATCTCTTGTACCTGTGACCTGGTCGCCAGTTGTGTTCAATCGCAACTGTGTAAGTTTTGAAGCTTTCAAACTCACCAGCAGAAGCGAGTTTTTCCATTGGGGCATGTAATCTGATTTGTAATGAATAAGCCCAGCCGAAGCTATGGTTGGTGTCCAGATTGTAATCGGCTCCGCTACATTATTAACTGCACAAAAATTCTTTTCTCCATTTTCATTACAATATCCCTCCACAGCAGGCCAGCCATAATTTCTGCCTTTTATAATGATATTGATCTCATCATCGTTGTTCGGACCATGTTCTGAAGAATAGATTTTGCCATTTGAGGCCACCACTAAGCCCTGCGGGTTTCTGTGTCCGAAACTCCATAGCTTATTACCTGGTATCGGATTATCAGCCGGAATTGATCCATCAAGGTTGACACGCAGAATCTTTCCTGAAAGAGAATTCTGATCTTGTGCATTTTCTGCATTACCTGCATCTCCGGTACTGACCAGGAGTTTCTGATCTGAGGTAATGAGCAGTCTTGACCCGTTATGAATTGAGGCTGCTGGAATATGATCCAGTATAACCATAGGAGCTGTCAAAGTACCTCCGCTATAGGTAAACCTAACTACCTTTTCTTTGTATGGCGTACCGTAATTGTACACCAGATATACCCAGTGATTGGTGTCAAATTGCGAATGCAATGTCATTCCCAGCAAACCGCCTTCACCATTAGTCATCACATCCGGCACCTGATATACCAATGATACGGTTCCGTTTTGTGGATTCACCCTGCTTACCTTACCTGTTCTTTCAGTAATCCAAA
>DATFQH010000074.1:0-5224 GCA_035264385.1 Pedobacter sp. | reverse complement strand
GCCTTATTAACACATGGACAATAAAAAACTATGCAACCAACAAACAAGGCTAAGATCTGATCTTAACCTTGTTTGTCAGGCAAAACATAAGGAAACTATTTTTTCTTATGTCTGTTTTTTCTTAAACGTTTTTTACGTTTGTGCGTAGCCATTTTATGTCTTTTTCTTTTTTTACCACTTGGCATAATTTTGAAATTTAAATATTTTTATAAATCTGTTTATTAATTTTTGCTTTTTAACGCCAATACTCTTTCGTCAATAAATTTTGACAGCGTAGGATTAGCAGCAAGTTTTTTACTTTGTAAATAAGCCTCAATAGCTTCTGGATTTTTACCTAAATTCTCATAAGCAGTTGCCAGATAGAAATAAGCATCAGGTGAAGGCTTAATAGCAATAATGGTTTTGAATCTTGTAATGGCCTTATCAAATTGGCCCGACTTGATCGCAAATGTACCCAGGCTCATGTTAGCCTTTAAATTTTTTGGATCTTTTTTTACCACATCCATCAGCATTGCAATACCCTGCATTGGCATGCCCATACCATTCACAATCGTGATGCCCAGACCCGTCTTCGCATCACTGTTTGCAGAATCTATCTTTACAGCATTGCTAAACGCATTATTTGCCTTTTGCAACAATGCAGGAAGCAATACGCTGTCACGGCTGTTGTCAAAGGCCTTTAAAAAACGATCTCCTGTATTTAGCCAGCTGGTCAATGTTTGTTCCTGTTTCGCTATAAGCTCAAGATACATTGCACTTGGAGCCGCTTGTTCAGCAGCATCCCATTTTTGAGCAAGTACTTTAGCCTGTTCGCTCTTTTCCTGATCCGGAGCTGAACTGAACTTGTTTTCCAGAGCTGTAATTTCAGCCGAAGGACCAGCGCCAATCGAACTTTTAGCATTCGCAGAAACTTCAGAAATACTAAGCTCGGGAGCTGCTCCTGCCGGGGCCATCTGTGCACTCGCAGGGCCACCTTTGCCATTTTCTTCTTTGGGTTTAACTAAGCCTTTAATATCACGTGTAAACAAAAATGCAACGAGCAAAACAATTGCTCCAATTACACCCATTTGTTTAGATCTGATATTTTTTAGCATAATCAATTAAGCTTCTACGCTTATTTTTTTAGAATTGCTCTTTACTTTATCAACAAAAACTTTTGCTGGTTTAAAACTTGGAACAAAATGTTCTGGTATTATGATCGCAGTGTTTTTAGAAATATTTCTAGCAGTTTTTTGAGCTCTCTTTTTAACTACAAAGCTACCAAAACCTCTTACATATACATTTTCGCCACCGATCATGCTGTTCTTGATCACTTTGAAAAATGCTTCAACGGTTTCTTGCACATCTACTTTTTCAATTCCTGTTTTCGTTGATATTTCTGAAATAATATCTGCCTTAGTCATATTCTCTATTATTTATTTATAATGTATTATACTTTATGAGTGTTTTGGGGTTGCAAAAGTATTGCTTTTTAATGAGATAGGAAAATAAAAGATGATTTATTTGTAGGGCATTATATCAGTGAATTGCAAGTTTTGCCAAAATCAAAAAATAACGCTGTATTTTTACAGCCATGAGTTTTCAAAATGAGATCGTAAAATGGTATCTTGATAATAAAAGAGACCTTCCATGGCGGGATACCACTGATCCTTACGTCATCTGGTTATCTGAGATTATCCTGCAGCAGACCAGGGTGGAGCAGGGCCTGCCATACTTCAACAGGTTTCTCGGACAATACCCCACGGTAAGCGATTTTGCATCAGCCTCAGAAACCCAAATTCTAAAATTGTGGCAGGGCCTTGGCTATTATTCACGTGGTAGAAATATGCTTTTTACGGCAAGGCAGATCCAGGACAAACACAGCGGTGTATTCCCTGTAACATATAAGGAACTGATTGCGTTGAAGGGAATAGGAGACTATACTGCTGCTGCTATCTCCTCTTTTGCTGCAGATGAACAGAGGCCGGTAATCGACGGAAATGTGTTCCGGTTATTGTCAAGATACTTCGGAATCTCAACGCCGATTAACAGCACTACGGGTAGAAAGGAATTTTCAGAACTTGCCCAAACACTTATTTCAGGGCAAACGCCATCTCTTTATAACCAGGCCATCATGGAATTCGGTGCACTGCAATGCAAACCCAAATCTCCTGTATGTGCCGTGTGCCCGCTTCAAAAAGGATGCCTCGCCTATGACAAAAATATGGTCAGTATATTGCCTGTTAAAGAAAATAAACTCAGGAAACGTAACCGGTTTTTCAGTTATTTCTTTTGTCAGAACCATGACGGGCAAACGCTTGTTAAGAAAAGAACAGCAGGCGATATCTGGCAGGAGCTTTATGATTTTCCACTAATCGAGACATCAGGCGATTACACCGCTGATCCGTCTGAGTTTACAGAACTGGTCACTCAAAAATTTGGTGAACATTGTAGAATTACTCCTTTAACGCACAAAAAACACCTATTGACGCACCAAACTATATATGTTCAATTTTTTGCTTTAGATAATTATATCATTAACTTTAATCAGAATGCAGAAATAAAATGGGTTTCTCAGGCAGAGTTAGAAGAACTTCCATTGCCGAAAGTTATATCAGATTTTACAGAAACGTATTCGATAAATTAGTAATTCAGATTCCATGTCAGGTATTAACAAAGTTATTTTAGTTGGGCATTTGGGAAAAGATCCCGAAGTAAGACATTTAGATGGAGGAGTAACTGTAGCTAGTTTTCCTTTAGCCACATCAGAAACCTATAACAAGGACGGAAAGAGAATAGAGCAAACGGAATGGCATAATATTGTACTTTGGCGCGGACTGGCAGAAGTCGCCTCAAAGTATTTGCAGAAAGGAAAGCTGGTTTATATAGAAGGTAAGCTGCGCACACGTTCATTTGAAGACAGGGAGAAGATCAAGAAATATGTAACAGAGGTAGTGGCAGAGAATTTTACGATCCTTGGCAGAAAAAGCGATTTCGAGCAAACCCCGGTGAGCAATGAAAATACGACGCCCAAAAGTGAAAGTGACTATACCGATCACGAAGACCCCGCAGACGATCTGCCTTTCTAGGCAGTTTAAATAAAAAGAGAGGCTACGCTCAGCATGTCCTCTCTTTACAATGATACTCTGAACTTATTCTACAGTAACGGATTTAGCAAGATTTCTAGGCTGATCTACGTTACAACCCCTCAGGACAGCGATATGATAAGACAATAGCTGTAAAGGTATGGTGGCCAGCAGGGGCAGAAAGGCCTCACTGGCATCAGGAATTTCAATGCAGTAATCTGCCATTTTCCTAACTTCCACATCCCCTTCAGTTACAATAGCCAGTACGATTCCTTTTCTTGCCTTTACTTCCTGAATGTTGCTGATTACTTTTTCATAAGAAGAATTTTTTGTAGCAATTACAACAACAGGCATTTCCTCATCAATTAACGCAATCGGACCATGTTTCATTTCGGCAGCCGGATACCCTTCGGCATGTATGTAAGAAATCTCCTTGAGCTTTAAAGCACCTTCCAGTGCAACAGGGAAACCACTTCCTCTGCCCAGGAACAGGCAGTTCCTTGAATCCTTAAACTTAGTCGCAATTTCTTTGATCATTGCATCAGATTGAAGCGCCTTTTCGATCTTGGCAGGAATATTATCCAGTTCAGTCAGCAATTCAGTCAGTTTGGAAATGCTTACCGTTCCTTTTTGCTGGGCGAGGTGGAAAGCGATCAATGTAAGAACCGTTACCTGCGCAGTGAAGGCTTTGGTAGAGGCTACTCCGATCTCAGGCCCTGCGTGCGTATATGCGCCTGCATGAGTAATTCGTGGAATGGAAGCGCCAACAACATTACATACACCAAATATTGTTGCTCCCTTTTCTTTTGCCATTTCAATAGCAGCCATAGTATCAGCAGTCTCACCAGACTGTGATATGGCAATTACAACATCCTTTTCTGTAATGATAGGATTTCTGTACCTGAACTCTGAAGCATATTCAACCTCAACAGGAATCCTGGCGTATTCTTCAATCAGGTATTCACCCACCAGACCTGCATGCCACGAAGTGCCGCAGGCTACGATAAGAATTCTGTCTATATTTTTCAGTTTATCAGCATATTCACTGATCCCGCCCAACTGTACACGACCCTCATTCGGATAAATCCGTCCCCTAAGACAATCTCTCACAGAACGCGGCTGCTCATAGATCTCCTTTAGCATAAAATGCTCATATCCGCCCTTCTCCAGCATTTCAAGTTTGAGTTCCAGCTCTTGAATATATGGTGTCTGAACCACATTATCAAGGCGCTTGATCAGTAACTCATCATGTTTTATAAAGGCAATTTCATTGTCATTCAGATAGATAACATTTTTTGTGTATTCCACGATAGGTGTAGCATCTGAAGCAATAAAATACTCACCCTGTCCAACACCAAGTACCATTGGGCTTCCTTTTCTGGCCGCAATCAGCTGATCAGGATGTTCCTCATCCATAAGCACAATTGCATAAGCTCCGCTTACTTCGTGTAAGGCAAGTCTTACCGCCTCCAAGAGATCTACTTCTTCATTTTTATAAATTTCTTCTATCAGGTGTACCAAGACCTCAGTATCAGTGTCGCTTTTGAATTCATGCCCTCTGCTAACCAGTTCTTCCTTTAACGTAGCATAATTTTCGATGATGCCATTGTGAATGATGGTCAGCTTTCCATCATTGGAAGCGTGGGGGTGTGAATTCCGGTCTGAAGGCGCGCCATGTGTAGCCCATCGGGTGTGTCCTATACCAGACGTACCACTCAAGTTTTTACCTTCCGCAAACTGCTCGAGTTCCTGAACCTTTCCGGCCTTCTTGTAAGTGTTAAGGCCGTTATCAGAGATCAGCGCGATACCTGCACTATCGTAACCGCGGTATTCCAATCTTTTCAGTCCTTTTATTACAATAGGCCAGGCCTTTCTGTGACCAATATAACCAACTATTCCACACATATTTTCGAAGGGTTTATAAAAAAAAATTCTCCGAAAATAACGATTTCCGGAGAATTAAGTGACACGTGCTAAAACAAATAATCTTAATCCACCTTTGTGTAATAGATATTCAGTTTAACCGCCTTATCACCCGCCACAGCAAATTTCGTTGAAATTACAGAGCGTTCTGCAGAGCTCAGTGGTGGTGTAAGGTTAAATTGTGAAAAAGAGCTTGGCGCAAGATAAGTGCCATAGTCTTTTGACTTGCCGTCAAT
>DATFQH010000073.1:0-3638 GCA_035264385.1 Pedobacter sp. | reverse complement strand
ACTTTGAAGATCAGAAGGGACTTCTATGTGTCTTATCTGTGCATAGCTATACAGGTTATTGCAATCGGTAAAAATTGGACGGTTACCTTTTACACATTTCGGTATTAATCTGTAAACTTACTTTTTTACTTAAAACAAAATGACTATGAAAAATGCATTCAAATATGGCTTCTTAGCTTTAGCAGTATCTATATCAGTTGTTGCTTGCGATCCATCCGGAAAAACAGGATCTGATGCAGATTCAACAGCAATAGATTCGACTGTAATTGCCGCTCCCGATAGTGCTGTAATCGATACTGTAGCAATAGACACTGCAACAACTGACACCACGACAAAGATCTAATTCTAAATACGTTAATTAATGGAGCGTCTGTTCTTAAATGAACAGGCGCTTTTTTAAACTCCCTCAGCCCCTACATCTCCGACATTTCAATACTTTCCCAGGTTTGCTTTTTGTAGAAGTGAAACATAATTACATTGATGAGAAAAGCAGGTACAACCAGTATCCAGATCAGCATTTCCCATTTTATCGCTAAATAATGCGCATAACCGACACCAGCTACGATACCCATTACCACCAGTGATACGATCACTCTTCCGCCACTTTGCCTGGTCATTACAGGTTTAGAAAATGGCAGACCTTTAACCAGGAAAAGCGCCATCAGCATACCGTAGATTACACTGATCAGAAAAGCAAGAATAAGGTCGTTGACCGCGGAAAACCCCCAAACAGCCACCGTAATGATGCTGATGACAATACAATAGGGCAGAAAGTAAAAGGTTATGATGGCCTTATACATGCCCGAAAGGATTTTACCAGGCTCGCCGATCGGAAGCGCATAATATACCCAGGAAGATTTATACTTATCAGACATCGCGATGTTCGTGAGTACTGCCGCCAGTACAAACGTGCAAAGATAGATTAGTGCAACATAGCTCTGCCCCGTTTGAAGGGTCATAAACTTTTGAGAAAGTCCCCTTCCACCACCATTTAATCCGAAATACAGAAAGTAGATCGGCACGTAAGCGAGTGAGGGGTACACTTTCATTTTAAAATCCCTTGTTCGGGCGGCAAGTTTTAAGGTGATCCGGAAGCCTGCTTTTTCAACGGGATCCTTAATAAGCACATTCGACATCTTATCGATGATATTGATTTTACCCGATTGCGTAATATTTACAACTGAATCAGTATTGCCTTCGGAAGTTGCCAGAATGGCCAGCCTCCGATTGAAACCCGGAGCCAGAACCTTAGCTACCAGCCATAAGCCGACTAGCGGAAGAATGAGACCCGCCAGTGCCATAATCGCCGTTATCGCTCCTGACCTTTCCGGATGGATCAGCAGCTCATTCAAGGCGCTGATCCAAAGTGGTGGTAAAAGATATGCCCACCAATGGCTCAACAGACTAATGTTAGCCAACATAGAGACGTTGATCAGTTTTGGCAACAGGTAATAGGTTGCGAAGATGACTATGGAAAATCCAATCTGGAAATAGCTGATCACATCCTTAAACTTTTGCGGACTAACCAACTTCATAAGTATCAGATATACCATATTAACCATGAGAATACTCACAAATGTAACCTGAAGTACCTGGACAAAAAATAACGGAACAGCCAGGGGACCATCTTTGATGCCAATAAAAATCAAGGCAGGTAATGCCTGCAATAAGGCCAGTTTCAATACATAAATGGAAATGTGCAGAATCCTCGACACGGCGACAGTGCGGTCATTTACCGGCCTGGGTAAAAGAATATAATGGTCGCGCACATCTATCAGTACCGTAGTAAAATCAGAAATCATTGTCAGTGACATCAGGAACATAAAGATGACAAAATACAGCGTCTGTGCAATGTAGGGTGCATCACTTAACCAGAGTACTGATCCGATCAGCAGCCCCATAATCACGGTCATGATGTTGGTAAGCCACTGCATGCCTCCCGCTTTTATTTGCTTGTTACTGCTGCGACCGAACACGCCTTTTGGCCGGCGGTTGTCCATCATCAGTTTGAGCCCGAGAATGAGCATCAGCTGATCTGTATCGACACCCATTTTAGCCATTACAGGATTCAGTAATCTAACGAATCTCAGAAATATCTTGTCCATGGCGCTAATTAATCGAAGGCGTTGATGATCGCATCTGTTTCACTTGCCTGATCTTCACGACCTGTAAGTTTGGAAAATATACGTTCCAGTGTATCACTATGGTTTTGCTTTAGCGACTCAAAAGAACCGTCGGCAATAATTTCTCCGTGGTTGATGAGCAGGATACGGTCGGAAACCTTCTCCACCACATCCATCATGTGCGAACAATAAAAGATCGTCTTACCGTCCTGCGATAATCTCAGAATCAGTTCTTTGATCATGATGACCGCATTGGCATCGAGTCCGGAAAGCGGTTCGTCGAGTATAATGATCTTTGGATCGTGGATGATGCCTGCAATCAACAGCACCTTCTGCCGCATTCCTTTAGAAAAGGTATCCATCCTATCATTTAAAACGCCACCCAGGCCAAAGGCAGTGAGCAGTTTTTGTGTTCTTTCCTGCAGCAACTCCTCTTCCATCCCATAGAGTTTTCCTATAAAGTCAAGATACTCTGTGGGTGTCAGCACGTCGTAGATTTCGGCATTTTCAGGAACATAGCCGATCAGTTTTTTAATCTCCTGAGGGCTCTCTGCCATATTTAAGCCATCGATTATCACTTCACCTTCAAACTCAGGGATCAGGCCGGTAAGGATTTTTACGGTAGTTGATTTGCCTGCACCATTCGGGCCAATATAGCCGATCACCTGTCCGGGGTAGATGTCGAGGTTCAGCTGCCTGAGAACGACTTTTGACCCATAAGATTTAGACAGCTTACGGATCTGTAAGAGTGGTTTGGTTTCCATTGAGACGGTAGTTTAGATGGCTCAAGATAGGAAAAAAAATAAATTCCATCCGAATGGCCGCTCTTCTGATACAATTGCTGGGCCCCGGAGCATTATGCAGGCTCCTCAGATCCGCTAAATCTATTCACTGCTTTAAACAATATTGTAGGGCCAAATAATAAGCATTGATAAATACAGCTGTGGTTGTTGATTCGCTGACTAACGGATATTAGCCTGACGTATTTTCTTAACAGAAATCCCATGATAGTCACACCATTTTCTGATCAGCTCTACTCTTTCTTTGATGAACCGCGGCCCGAAAAAGAAATTGGACCAGTCTTCGAAGTTGTCATAGTGGAAGCCAAAGTAAAATATCCACCAGGCGAAGCCGAAATACGGGATCGCATCCAATTCCGATTGAGATATTGGTCTAATAGATCTGTATCCGGCTACAAATACAGAAAATGCGCGATCGGCTGCTTCCTGTGTCATTTTCCCATGCAAAACCATTAGAAAATAATGAGCATAAAAAGATGCCAGATCGTTAATTAAGTATCCTTTTCCGGCAAAATCAAAATCAAAAAAAGTGATCTCATCCTGTTCACTGAAATGGAAGTTCTTTGGTAAAAAATCATAGTGGCAGTAGCCATATCCAAATGCATCCGGATCCAGGGACGTTAACTTTGTGATAACAGTTTCTGAAATCTCCAATAAATAAGTGTATTCAGTTTCAAGTCCTGCAAAAGCAGGCTTTATACGGATCAACGGATCT
>DATFQH010000072.1:0-12148 GCA_035264385.1 Pedobacter sp. | reverse complement strand
AGGCCGGCATCCGGGGCAAATCTACTGTAGTTGCGCTTTAGGTTTTGAAAGGACCGGGCAGATTTATTGTCCTGGCTAATCAGGAGTTGTTTGGGATGGAACCTGACGGTAAACGATTTATAATAACGGTTGGATAAGCTTTTCTGAAAAGATTTTTGTATTCTCAATCCCGGCGTTTCCTCAATCAGGTCAGTCCGGACCTGGTTGTCCAGATAGGTGTTTGTATTATAGGTGTTGCTCAGGGTGTCCAGATCTTGTACCCTGTTGGTGTTTTTATCCGAGTTAAGCACCAATTTGTTGGTTAGGTCAAAGTTCATCTGTGAATAGTTTTTACTGCCAAAAATTAACCTTTTTACATCCGGTATTGTTAAATTGAATTCCTGCCGTAAACCATCGGAGCTGGTATTGTATTTTCTGTTAAATTTCTGGTTGGAGGCGGCGCCGGTAAATGATTTGAATTCTGTGATATTCAATTGCTCACTTTCGTTATTATAGACATTCAAACTGTATTCGGCGTTAAAGCCCCTGAAACGGGTTTTCTGGGTAATGATGTATGGAGAATACCGGTACGAACCACCAAACCTGAAATTCTTATTGTTATTATTGCCAGTGTTTACCGAGTTGTTGGTACTGGTCAGCACGTCCTGTACATTGGTAGAACTCCGGAAGGTCTGGTTGTTATTTTCCCCCCGGTTAAAGTTTACTTCCTGAGTAAATTCTAAATTATGACCCTTTTTAGCATACTCATAATAGGAGTCAAACTTTTGTGTTGTATTGGATGATTCATTGATGGTCTTGCTGTTCTCGATCACCTTATCTGTACTGTTAACAGAGGTTGTAGTTTTGTAATCAGCCAGGTAGTCGGCATTTTTGCCCTGTAAAAAATAATTGGACTTTAGCGTGCTTTTGAGTTCGTAAGTTGGCTTTTCTATGAAATTGTAGCTGAAGTTTGCCCCCAGTGCACTGGGTCTGGTGATGCCTTCAGCCCTGAAATCGGGCTGGTATTCCACATTGGTGCCTACCCCTTTAAATGTACTGCTGGACATGAGGTCGCCGGTGTTGTCTGCGATCTTATTGATATTATTGATGGCTCCCACCACGGCAAGCTGCATTTTTGGGGTAAACATATTGATACTGCCGTCTGTCTCAAACCGGTTGTTGGTGCCATAACCTGCACCGATCTTACCAAAAAAGCCTATGTCCTTTCCCTTTTTGAGCTTAATGTTCATTTCCATTGTAGAATCTGCCCTGCTTTCCTGACTCCTTGACTTGTTGTATACTTGTATTTTCTGAACCGAATTTTTAGCAAGGTTCTGGGTGGCCAGCTTCATGTCGCCACCAAAAAAGGACTTTCCATTTACCAGTAAACTTTTGACCTCCTTGCCATTGACAGTGATTTGACCATCTCCCCAGAGCGTAATGTTTGGGATCGCTCTGAGTAAGTCTTCTACTACGGCATTGCTGTCTAATTTAAAGGCAGCGGCGTTAAATTCAAGCGTATCACCATTCATACTGATTGGCGGCACAGAGATGACCACGTCATTGAGCGTAACGTCTCTCCTGGTTGCAATGATGGTCTGCAGATCAATCGTATTTTTGCCGGATGGTATCGTAAACTGTTTTCTGGAAGTCATATACCCTACATGGCTTACATCAAGTCTTAGCGGAAGGTTAACAGGAAGGTTTTTGAAGTTAAATTCACCATAATTGTTCGTCACCTGGTAACTCAGCAACGTGCTGTCTGATGCTTTGTAGACGGAAACGGTGGCAGATTTAAGCACGTAATTTTGTGCGGTATCCCTTACCAGACCTTTCGCACTTCCCGGATTTGTGGAATTAGCTTGTTGTGCACGGAGTGTAATAGAGGCTATACTCAGCAAAAATGCCAGAGTCAGCGTTGTTAATTTAGACATGGAGCGTTAGTTTTTCTTTGGCTTTAATTTGATGATTACCGGATTACTTTTCTTATTCTGTGTTTTAAAAAATTGGGTTAAAACAGCATCGTACTGCCTGTTTTTTTCTTCATTCTGTTCTTTAGCGGTAAATAACGTCAGGGAAGAATAACTGGTGTAAAAATACTCGGGACTAACGATAAGGAAGCCCTTATTGGTAAAGTCATATTGAGAGGCCAGGTCAGTGACTGGCAGGAACTGCGAGGTAGAATCAGGCTCAATGTCAGCGATAGAAGTCAGTTCAGCTGTATTCAGATTATAGACAAAAGCTTTTTTTTCATCGCGGCTCCAGTTGAAGTTCCTCACCTGGAAGTACAGGTTATTGAAATGCAAATAGCTGTTTGTCATTTCATAGAAAGCATCCCTGTTTTTCTCATAATAATCAAACGCCTTTCCTTTATAAATCGGGTTAGTGCCATAGTCCATCGGCAGGGAGTTTGCAGCCGGGAAATAGATCCGGTAGGCCAGAGAAAGCTTTTTAGACGTTAGTTTATAAATATTATACTGGTAATTCTTAATAAACAGGAATTCATCAGGATTACCATAATCGTAGACACGCCCCCCATGCCATCTGTCGTCGCCCTTACGGTCTTCGGTTTTGTAAGAAAAATAACTTTCTACTTTTTTATTGTCTTTAATCAGACTCAAATAGTAATAGGTACTGTCTTTTTCATTTTTTTCAAGAAAATTCTGGTCGATGACCGTGCCATCACTGAACTTTTTATAGTTGGCGTAGTTTTTCTCTTTGGGTACAGGTACTTTTTTAATGAGCTTGCCTGCGAAATCAAAATAGTATACTTGTTTTCCTGCACTGATCTGGATCGCCTGCTTATCGTCCTCTTTCACTATATTGAATCCATAAAAGCTCTGGTCCTTTACGTCAGGATCTTTTTCTATTTTGCTGGCGTTGATTTTCGCCATGTATTTGCCGGCTTTGGTAAATATCAGCACTGCTTTAGTTTCCCAATCGTAAACCACATAGTGCTCATCGGTCATTTTAAGTTGTTGAATGGCTCCGAAAAGACTTTCCTTGGTGGTTTCCAGTGGCGTAAAGGTAACTTCATCGAAGAATTGGGAGACCGTTGCCCCCCTTGCTGCCAAAGGGTCAACACGAAGTGTCTTCATTTCAGAGCTGTCGACTTTACTGGACTGGGCCATGATATGGCCACATAAAAGGATACAAATGATTAAACTGCTGAGAGCGAATTTTAACATACGGGCGTTGAATTGGTTCCTTAAATGTATCAATTTTTGGGGGACAATTGATTTTTTGGTGGGCAAAGCTGTGTCTTTTTAACACTAATTAACAATAACTGCTGTTGGATTGTCCGGTTCAAAGCTCATTACATAGCGCAGCGGGGCTTCAGCAGACCGGGCGCATCCGTTTATTTTCTTGCAATAAATAAACATAAATAGTCGTAAATTTGCAGGCTGTATAATTAGAAACTTAAAAATTTAAATATGTCATCAGTAGAGACAACTTACGTTCCTTATAAAGTTAAGGACATTTCACTGGCGGAATGGGGCCGCAAAGAGATCGGATTGGCAGAGGCAGAAATGCCGGGGCTAATGTCATTGCGTGAAGAATTCGGACCATCACAACCTTTAAAAGGTGCGCGCATCGCCGGATGTTTACACATGACCATCCAGACGGCGGTATTAATTGAAACATTGGTTGCACTGGGCGCTGAAGTGACCTGGTCATCGTGCAATATATTCTCTACACAAGACCATGCGGCGGCGGCGATTGCGGCAGCAGGTATCCAGGTTTATGCATGGAAAGGTCTTGACGAAGAGAGCTTTGACTGGTGTATCGAACAAACTTTACACTTCGGACCGGACCGTCAGCCTTTGAACATGATCCTGGATGACGGTGGCGATTTGACCAACATGGTGTTTGACAGGTTTCCTGAACTGATTGCCAGCATTAAAGGGCTTTCTGAAGAAACGACTACTGGTGTTCACCGTTTATATGAGCGCATGAAAAACGGAACATTGCACTTACCTGCGATCAACGTGAACGATTCAGTGACTAAATCTAAGTTTGACAACAAATATGGCTGCCGTGAGTCGCTGGTAGATGCGATCCGTCGTGCTACTGATATCATGATGGCTGGTAAAGTTGCTGTTGTAGCCGGTTATGGTGATGTGGGTAAAGGTTCTGCTGAATCATTGAGTTCGCAGGGTGTACGTGTGATCGTGTCTGAAATTGATCCGATCTGCGCACTGCAGGCTGCTATGGAAGGCTATGAAGTGAAGAAATTTGCTACTGCTGTTCTGGAGGCTGACATTATCGTTACCACTACCGGTAACTGCGATATCGTTCGTGCGGAACACTTCAAAGTGATGAAGGATAAGGCGATCGTTTGTAATATCGGTCACTTCGATAACGAGATTGATGTTGCGTGGCTGAACACCAACTATGGCAATACTAAAGTCGAGATCAAACCTCAGGTTGATAAATATACCATAGATGGCAAAGACATCATCCTGCTGGCTGAAGGCCGTCTGGTGAACTTAGGTTGCGCTACCGGCCACCCGAGTTTTGTAATGTCTAATTCTTTCACTAACCAGACACTGGCACAGTTAGAGCTTTGGACCAATACTGATAAGTACGAGAATAAAGTATATGTACTTCCTAAATACCTGGATGAAAAGGTGGCTCGTTTGCACCTGGCTAAAATCGGTGTTGAACTGGATGTTTTGGATGCGCATCAGGCTGAATACATCGGTGTTCCGGTTGAAGGTCCATTTAAACCTGAAGCTTACAGATACTAAGATTTTTTAATAGGTCATAAAAAAAGGGGGGACACAAGATGTCCCCCCTTTTTTTATGACCTATCTAATCTTTAAACTGACTGATCTCGTTTAATAAGCCTTCTGCTTTGCTTAATTTTTCGCCATACATGCGTCTATAGGTCTGCAGATTGAGGGGATAAATCAAGAAAATGGCCAGGATGACCAGCAGGAAGTACAAACCGGCATGTAGCGGGTTTTCATAAATGTCGTGATTGGCTATCAGTTTCTGCATGGCAGGTATAATTGTTACCAGCCACACCATTACGATTCCAAAATCATATTTACCCGCCGAGATTGAGCTGATCTTAAACTCGTTTATCGCTTTCTGGAGTTCCAAAACCGGGGTTTCGTAAACGTTCATTTGTGTGAACTTCCTGGTATTTTTCAGGTGGTAAATGAAAGAGCCAAGCATACAGAGCCCGCCAAAAAGCAGGGCTATGCTGAATTGTAGTTCACTTCTCATAAAAAAAGCGAGTCCAGCCGAGGTCAGGAAGTATACAAATGCCATGTTTCTTCCAAAAACTGACACTGAAAGTACCTCCCTGAACTGATCGACGGCTTTATCCAGGTTCAGTCGCCGGAGCAGGGTCTCATTTAATCTCAGGCTTTTTTCCAGCTGTTTTCCGTGATCTGTCCAAAGATCCTCGATTTCAGATAATTCCATATTTCAATTTTTTAGGTTAAACTGTTCCTTTAATATTTTCTTTATCCGGTTTATTTTGGTGCCCACATTGCTTTCAGACATTCCCAGGAGGTCTGCCGTCTCTTTATAGCTTTTACCTTCCAGGTGAAGGATAATCACCGCTTTATTTAAACTGTCCAGCGCTCTGATGCAGTCGTATAATAAGCTGATGTGGTCTTCCAGTTCTGGGTTGGTACCGTTGATGTCGACAACTTCCAATATATTTTCATCAATGGCGATGGTCCGTTCTTTTCGGCTATGATCTTTCCGGTAGTGTGAGATCGACACATTCAATGCGATCCGGTATATCCAGGTTGACAATTTCGATCTGCCATCAAAATTGTCCAGTGCTTTCCAGATCTGTATCAGGATCTCCTGCTCCAGGTCCTGTTTGTCTTCCTGATCTTTGCAGTAAGCATTAATGATCTTAAAGAGGATTTTTTTGTGATCCTTTAAAACTTCGATGAATCTTTGTTTTTTCTCTATCAAGTTTCTACAATTTATACACCCTATTATTCGCAGTGACTTTCTGAAAATCACAATTCATGATCAGAATATTTTATCTTTGTATATGGCAAAGCTATCAGTAAACATCAATAAAATTGCAACCCTGCGCAATAGCCGCGGTGGTAATAATCCGGATCTGGTAAAAGTAGCCCTCGATTGTGAACGCTTTGGCGCTGAAGGAATAACTGTACATCCAAGGCCTGACGAAAGACACATCAGGTACCAGGATGTTTATGACCTGAAGGCCGCAATTACAACCGAATTTAATATTGAAGGCAATTGCAGGGAGCAAAAGTTTGTAGATTTAGTGCTGGCCAATAAACCTGCACAGGTAACGCTGGTACCGGATACTGAAGGTCAGATCACCTCAAATCATGGCTGGGATACCATAAAGCATAAGGATTATCTTAAAGAAATGGCTACTGTATTTCAGGCTGCGGGAATCAGGGTTTCCATTTTCGTAGACCCGATTGTAGAGATGGTGGCCGCTGCTGCGCTGACTGGAACAGACAGGATTGAACTTTACACCGAGGCTTATGCGCATAATTATTACGACAACCGGGAAAAGGCGATCTTGTCTTATCTAGCTGCTGCCCATAAAGCACATGAGGTAGGGCTGGGCATCAATGCAGGGCATGACCTTGACCTGCATAACCTTAAATATTTTGCTGCGGGGATCCCTGGTTTGCTGGAAGTAAGTATCGGCCATGCGCTGATCAGCGATGCGCTTTATCTTGGCCTTGAAAACACGGTTCAGATGTATCTTGCGCAGCTTAAACATTAACGACAACAGCTTTCGTGTTGCATTTTGGTAAAATGTGTATAAATTTTTAAGTTTTTGTTTAAAACTGATGGCTGCATTACAAGAATCAACTGAATAAGTAAGCGCATTTTATTACCTTTGCGCAACTTTTTATTCATAGATTTCATGAACTTAAACATTCATTACCAGGAAGATTTTAAAGACCGCCACATTGCACCTAACGAAAAGGATGCCAACGAGATGCTTAACACACTTGGACTGGCATCTGTAGAGGAGCTGATCGAACAGACCGTTCCGCAGAAGATCAGGTTGAAACAGCCTTTGAATCTGCCCACGGCAAAATCTGAAACAGATTATCTGAGCAGTCTGAAACAGACGGCTTCTTTAAATAAGGTCTTCAAATCTTATATTGGTCAGGGTTATTATGACACCATTACACCTGGTGTAATTTTGCGCAATGTGATGGAAAACCCGGGATGGTACACGCAGTATACTCCTTATCAGGCTGAAATTGCCCAGGGCCGCTTACAGGCGCTGCTAAACTTCCAGACCATGGTAATAGACCTTACCGGCATGGAGATTGCCAACGCTTCTCTGCTTGATGAAGGTACCGCAGCTGCTGAGGCTATGTTTATGCAATATAGTCTGCGTAAAAATACTGGCGGAGACAAATTCTTTGTTTCTAAACTGTTATTCCCGCAGACCATAGATATTTTGAAAACCCGTGCCAATCCTTATGGAATTGAACTGGTTATCGGTGATCATGAATCGGTAGTGCTTAATGAGGAATTCTTTGGAGCGATCATTCAGTATCCTGCCGGAAACGGCGAGGTATTTGACTATACTGCTTTTGCCCTGAAGGCACATGAAAAAAATGTAAAAGTAACCGTGGTGGCTGATTTGCTGAGCCTGACCCTGCTGAGCCCCCCGGGCGAGTGGGGTGCGGATGTAGTGGTTGGAACTACACAGCGTTTCGGTGTACCGATGGGATTTGGCGGACCGCATGCGGCATTCTTTGCGACTAAAGATGAATACAAACGTTCTATTCCCGGACGGATCATCGGGGTAACGATTGACAGCAATAACAATTATGCGTTGCGTATGGCATTGCAGACAAGGGAACAGCACATCCGCAGGGATAAGGCGACCTCGAATATCTGCACCGCACAAGCTTTGCTGGCAATTATGGCCGGTTTCTATGCGGTATATCACGGACCAAAGGGTTTAAAACTGATTGCTGAGCGTACACACGGACTGGCTGTCAGCCTTGCCCGCTCCCTGCAAAAGATAGGTTATAAAGTTTCGGCCGAAGCTTATTTTGATACGATCCAGCTGGATCTTGGTGATCTGGTGGGTGCGATCCATAGCGAATGTCTGAACAACGAGATCAACCTGAATTATAACGGAAGTGTGGTAACCATCGCACTGGACGAGACAACCGCTCTGGAAGATGTCAAATTATTGGTTAAGATCTTTTCAAAGGTAAAGGCGATAGCTACTGACGCCGTAGAAGTGGTTGATGAAAACATCACTACGGTGATACCTGCTGCCTTACAGCGTGCTTCGGAATACCTGGCACACCCGATATTCAATACACATCATTCTGAGCATGAAATGCTGCGCTATATCAAGGCGCTGGAAACTAAGGATCTTTCCTTGTGCCATTCTATGATTGCTTTGGGTTCGTGTACCATGAAGCTGAATGCTACCACAGAAATGATCCCCGTGACCTGGCCTGAATTTGGCAAGATCCATCCTTTTGCTCCTGCCGATCAGGTATTGGGCTATTATACTGTTTTTAACGAACTTGACAACTGGCTGAGTGAGATCACAGGTTTCGCTGCAATGAGTTTTCAGCCGAACGCGGGTGCACAGGGTGAGTACGCCGGACTGATGGTAATCAGGGCCTATCACCAGGATCGTGGTGACGATCACCGCAACATCGCTTTGATTCCTTCTTCTGCACATGGTACCAATCCCGCTTCCGCGGCTATGGCCGGCATGAAGATCGTTGTGGTAAAATCTCTGGAAAACGGAAATATTGACGTTGAAGATCTGAAGGCCAAAGCTGAATTGCATGCGGCCAACCTTTCGTGCCTGATGGTAACCTACCCTTCTACGCATGGTGTTTTTGAGGAAAGCATTATAGACATTTGTGACATCATTCATGAGCATGGCGGACAAGTTTATATGGACGGTGCAAACATGAATGCGCAGGTTGGACTGACCAGCCCTGCTAATATTGGTGCTGATGTTTGCCACCTGAACCTGCATAAAACTTTTTGTATTCCGCACGGTGGCGGCGGACCGGGTATGGGCCCGATCGGTGTGGCCAAACACCTGGTTCCTTACTTGCCGGGACATGCTGTTGTAGATATCAGCAAGGAAAAATCGATTCATGCGGTGTCTTCTGCTCCATGGGGCTCGGCTTCGATCCTGATCATCTCACATGCTTATATTGCAATGATGGGCAGTGACGGATTGACCAATGCTACCAAATACGCGATCCTGAACGCAAACTATATGAAGGCCCGCCTGGAAGATCATTATCCGGTACTTTATTCCGGGGCACAGGGCCGTTGTGCGCACGAGATGATCCTGGATTGCCGCAGTTTCAAGAATTTTGGAATTGAGGTGGTAGATATCGCCAAACGTTTAATGGATTATGGGTTCCATGCCCCAACGGTATCGTTTCCTGTTGCCGGAACGCTGATGGTAGAGCCTACAGAAAGTGAGCCCAAACATGAACTGGACCGCTTTTGTGATGCGCTGATCTCCATCAGAAATGAGATCACAGCAGTCGAGATGGGCGAACTGGACAAACTGGACAATCCTTTGAAAAATGCGCCGCATACTGCAACCGTAGTTACAGGTGATGAGTGGAATCACGGATACAGCAGACAGGTAGCGGCATTTCCGCTTCCTTATGTGGCAGCTTATAAATTCTGGCCATCAGTTGGCAGGGTAAACGATTCATTCGGAGACAGATCTCTGGTATGTGCCTGCCCTCCTATTGAGAGCTATGAAGAAAGTTACGTACAGTTGTAATTCTTATCATACATCAACGATATGGATTTTTCCGCTTCATACTTTTGTATTGTAAATTAAAAACAGCGCTAAGCGTATCTTAGCTTAAAAATTAAAACTTTATACAATGAAATTGAAAATCACATCACTGGCACTAATCCTGATCGTAGCTGTATCATCTGCATTTGCTCCGGCATTCAAGGCAACTTCTTACAAGGTCGACCCTACAAAATCATCATTGACCTGGGTTGGTAAAAAGCTGACCGGCAGCCATAACGGCACTATTGCATTGCAATCGGGCGACTTGTTGTTTAACGGTAAGAAATTGGCCGGAGGTAATTTTGCAATCAGTATGGCTACCATAAAAGATGCAGACGGCAGCGACAAACTCGAAGGACACCTAAAGGCCGATGACTTTTTCGGTGTGGATAAATTTGCTACTTCTAACTTCGCCATCAAAAAAGTGACAGGATCGGGCAGTACTGTAAATGTAACCGGTGACCTAACCATTAAAGGAATCACTAATAGCATTACCTTCCCTGCAGCTGTTGTCTGGAACGCTGACGGATCGGTGACTGCAACTGCTTCTAAAATTGTTGTAGACAGAACTAAATATGGTATCAAATTCAGGTCAAAAGGAGTATTTCCAGACGTAGGTGATAAAATGATTTACGATGATTTTGAGCTGGCCATCAAATTGGTTGCTACTAAATAAGACGAGCTTTTTTTCCGGATGCATTGCCGGCAGATAAAATATAACGTCCCTGGTCGATGCAAGATCAGGGATTTTTTTATGCATTCATACAACCTGTGTGTTTAAACATCATTTTTATTTTATACTTTAGTCTAACTTCAGACCATTAGTTTTGTTTAATACGTATGACAGACATTAAGATCAACCTGCTTGTTATTGATGATGATGAGATCAATGTTTTCATTATCAAGAAAATAGCGTCTAAAACAGGCTATACTGTCAACATGACCTCAAAAAGTAACGGGCAACTTGGCATAGATTACCTGAACGGATTGAAGGAAAATAGTGAGCAGTTTCCTCAGCTGATACTGGTTGACATCAACATGCCGCTGATGAATGGGTGGGAATTTTTGGAGGCTTATGAAAAATTATACATGCCGGCAAATACACATGTATATATGGTCTCATCTTCTGTTTACGAAAATGATATTGAAAAGGCTAAATCTTACAAGGCTGTGAGTGGATTTATCTCGAAGCCATTATCGCTTGAGCGCCTGACAGAACTGTTGAGACAGATCAGCCATTAGCTTACCTTAAATTGCCCGTTATCGTGTGAGACAAAGCCTGTCGCATTGGTTTTGGCATGATAAAACAGGCAGTTCCAGTTTTCGCTGGCTGCTTTGAGGCCAAATTCTTCTCGCAATTCCATTGCCTTACGACCGTCATAATCGTATTTCGCTATAAATCTCCTGATTAACTCTTCGGGCTCGGGCAGTACATCCCCTCCGAAGAAAACTTTATCAGCACCATCGTCCAGCAAAAATACCTGATGAAAAGGTGTATGGGCCCCCGTTAGTTCATAGCTGATCTCATTGGTCAGTATTCCTGATCCTTCAACGAATTCCAGCTGTGCATTGCGCTGCAGAAATTCAAAGATCTCTGTTTTGTAAGAAGACGACGGACTGGTAAACGCACTTTCCCATTCTCCGTGCTGGATCACATAAGAAGCATGAGGGAAACTTAGTTCCATATTTCCATTGAGGTGGTGGATCATGCCCCCGGAATGGTCGAAATGTAAGTGTGACATCAGTACCAGTTCTACATCATCCGGGCTAAAGCCAGCCTTTTTAATGTTTTCATGCAGTATCATTTCTCCGGATTCATTACTGTAGCCGAGACCGGTATCTAACAGGACAAGGGTGTTTTTTAGCCTGACAAGAAAAGGCTGCACATGGATGAACAGGGATGCCGGTCTGTCCTTTGGGTTGTCCTTTGCGGGATCGAAAGGAATAAATTTTTTGTCTGCTGCTACAGAATAAGAACCTTCAAATAATGGAAAAACTTGCAATGCGGTAATATTAATTGGAAAAAAAGAATTTGTGATATATTTACGATATCATTGCAAAGATAAGCAACCTTACGGAACTTATTGCCTGCATAGACAAGCATAAAAAACAACGAGAATCTGAATGGAAAAAAGATGGGTGCAGGCCGTAAAAGGCAATCAGGAAAAGACGGATTTGCTTGCACAACAGTTAACGATAGACCACAGTTTAGCACAAATACTGGTGCAGCGTGGTATTGATTCTTTCGAAAAGGCCCGTAATTTCTTCAGACCGCAAATAACGGACCTCCACGATCCTTTCTTAATGAAGGATATGGACAAGGCTATTGACAGGATTGACGTTGCATTAATCCATAATGAAAAAATAATGATATATGGC
>DATFQH010000071.1:0-2656 GCA_035264385.1 Pedobacter sp. | reverse complement strand
CATTGAATTTAATTCCCCATAAATTGGAAACGATTATGATCGAGGCCATGTGCAGAATCCAGGAGCTGGCGCCATTGCCCAGCTTGGTCTCGCCCATTCCATAAAAGAAAAATTGCAGGAACCAGGTAGTACCGGCCAGCGCGGCAAATACATAGTTGGTTTTTAGTGGTGCCTTGCTGTTGGTGTAATCACCGAATGTTTTGTTCCTGGTGTTCAAAATCATGCACCAGATAAAGTTGGTGGTTAGTCCTCCCAGCAGGATCACTACGAACACTACATTATTGACAAACAATGTGGTAGTGCCCGACGCTTCGGCGGCAAGTCTGGCCACTTCAGCCATAGGCTTTCCGGCCTCTATTCCGAAGCTGAAACATGCGCTCAATATACCGGATACCGTGGCAACGATCAGTCCTTTTGAAAGGTTAAACTCTTTTACACCTTCTTTTTGCTGATCAGGGGAAAGTTCTTTTTCTTTAAGGATTCCGGCCCTACCGCAGATCGCGATACCAGCCAGACACACAACCACACTTAGTAAAACCACAAGTCCGTTGTTGCTGTGCAGCATATCGGTAAAGCTTGTTTTCCCCTCCTGTGCATATATATCATAATAAAACGATGGCACCAAAGCACCGAAGGCACTGCAAAAGCCCAGGGCTACACTCATGCCCAGACTCATACCCAGGTAGCGCATGGACAAGCCAAAGGTTAGTCCGCCAACACCCCAAAGCAGGCCCATCAGGTAAGTATAAAATAAAACAGAACCTTCGGTATTTTTAATGATATCGATAAAGTTCGGAACAGTAAGCCATGCAGCCAGTAAAGGAACGATCAGCCATGAAAAAATGCCGCCAACAATCCAATAACTTTCCCAGGCCCAGCCCTTAACTTTCTTATAAGGGATATAAAAACTGCCGGACGCAAAGCCACCGATAAAATGGAAAATTACTCCTAAGATTGCATTCATATAAATTGAGTTATATTTGGTTTAGGAGTACTAATTTATACATGTTGTTCTTCTAAACTGTCATGTACTATCATGACCATCCAAATAAAAAATCAATTTTTAAAGAGAAGCTCTTCTGGTATAATAAAAAGGCACCTCAACATGCCTTCTGGAATTGTCCAGTATAAGATTTGCGGCTATCGTGCCCATGAATTTAAAGTCGGTAGAAATCGTGGTGATCCCGTTCAGAATGATTTTCTTAAGCGGTGTTTCATTGTAGGAAATCACCCCCACATCCTTACCCACCTTATATTTCATTCCGATCAATCTTTCCAGCAAGATCACCAGATCATCTTCCATCAGGCTAATGTATACCTCACCTTCATTTATGGGTTCCTCTGCGATATTACTAACCACTTTGTGGGAAAATGCATATTGCTGGCAAAACCGGTGAAAACCCTCCAGGATCTCTTTAGGGAAATAGCTCCGCTTTGGAAAAATGATCTTCAGCGTATGGTACTTGCTCAGCTGTGTACGGGCCTGCTCCAACGCGTCATAAATATTTTTCTCAAAATTCTCATATGCCGCTGCGTAGTCTCCCTCTATTCCGGGAATTTTTTTATCCAGCAGGATCAGTTTTTCCTTGGGTATGGTATTGATGATCTCCCTTGCATATTCGCCCCCCTCTATAAAATGAGGGATGATCACAAAATGGGAGTAATCTTCGTTTCTGTTGGCCAGGAATCTTTTAAAAAGCGTGAAATCATTATTGTAAATATAAAAGTCAACCGATACATCATCACCAAGTGCAGCAATAAAGGCATCGTATACAATCTTTTTGTGGGCGCTCAGCTTATTAAACAGCAGAAAAACCTTCAGTTTTCGCTTAAAGTCTATATTGGCAATGTAATAGCCCTTCCCCGGAACCGAATTGATGACACCAATATTTTTGAGGTATTTATAGCCCTTTTCGGCAGTATCTCTGGAGATTTCCAGTTTATAACTCAGTTCATTAATAGAAGGAAGCAGACTTTCTTTCTTCAGCTTACCCTGCTCCACTGCTTTTATAATCGCATTAGAAAGCTGCAGATATTTTGGTGTTGCCGAATACTCGTCGATCAATATAAAATCAAAGAATGTAGGTGATTTCATGTCTAAAAATACAGATTTTGAAGCTATGTTGCGCATAAAAATTGCCGACGGGAGCCATCCGCCGGCAGTAAGCAACCTAAACATATAACTGAGAGCGCTTTTTTCGTTGGTTTCTTTTTACCTGATTTCAAATTTATATTTACCTGACGATACACTTGCTACCGTGCCCAATGCAGTTCCGTCTCTATAAGCCTTCTGCGCACCCGTTAACGGAAAATGTATTAATCCTGTAGAGTTTGCCGGGATGGTCACTTCATAGACTACACCATTGCCAGACCGTTTCCATGAAGAGATAATTGCGCCGTAAGGTCCGTCATGCCTGGCCTCAAACTCATTCAGTCCTGCCACGAAGTTAGGTTTCAATACCACATTTTTAAACCCGGGTTGTTCCTCATCAGTTTTAATGCCACCGATACCTTTGTACAGCCAGGCACCAACTTCTCCAAACATGATGTGATTTAATGAGATGTCATTTTTAGCATCAATTCTCCAGTTTTCATACAAAGTTGTTGCACCATTCACAATCCACCATCCCCATGACGGATAAGTTTCCTGCGAAGC